>JAKSKJ010000001.1 GCA_024401795.1 Bacteroidales bacterium
ATATTATCAGAAAGCACCGTTACCTTCATAATGTCTTACCTGTAGCTTATCATCTTTTCTTCCGCCCTGTTATCCGTATGCCTGTCAGAAGGTTTGCAGCCTTCCGCCGGATATCCGAGATGGAGTATCGCCACAGGTCCGGGAGAGAACTCTCTCACCGGGAAACGTTCCTTTGCAAGCTCTTTGAAATTCATATCTTTCCCAATGGTTTATGTTCTTTATGCAAAATTAGCAAAAAATAAGCTGTTGATCTTTATGGCCTCTGTTTTTCATCATTCCCGAGTATGATAATCCTCATTGATTTTTTTAGTAACTTCGTCCGGTACAATTGCAGTGCAATGTTTGCCGCAGCCCGATGGCAAAGTTCATTCTGAAGACTATGACAAAAAATGACAAATACGCGGCACTGCTCCCCGCAGTGCATTCGTTGATGAGCGACGAGTCGGACGAGATTGCCCGAATGGCAAATCTGGCCGCTCTACTGCACAATGAATTCGGATTCTGGTGGACAGGATTCTATAGGGTGGCGGACGGAGACCAGCTCGTGCTCGGACCGTTCCAGGGCCCGCTTGCCTGCACGCGGATAGGCATAGGCAAAGGCGTCTGCGGTACAGCCTGGGCCAAAGACAGGACAGTGGTGGTGCCTGACGTTGAAAAATTCCCCGGACACATCGCCTGTTCCAGTGAGTCCAGAAGTGAGATTGTTGTCCCCGTCCGCTTCAAGGGGCAGGTCGTTGCGGTGCTGGATATCGACAGCCGGGAGCTCGCCACCTTCGACAAGGTGGACGCAAAGTGGCTGGAGAAGATTGCGGACTGCGTCTATGGGCCGCAGCGGGACATATGGTTCGCGGCCGGCTGCTTCTGGGGAGCGCAGAAGTTCTTCAAGATGATTCCGGGCGTGGAATTCACGGAAGTGGGCTTTGTGAACGGCTGGGTGCAGAATCCGACTTACGATCAGGTGTACACCGACACTACAGGTCACGCGGAATGTGTCCACGTAAGGTTCAACCCGGAAATCGTTTCACTTAAGGAACTGGTACGGCTGTATTTCAAGATTATTGACCCGCTGAGCCATAACAGGCAGGGGGAGGATGAAGGCACGAGATACCGCACTGGAGTCTATTACGAAGACGAACGTGATTTCGATATCATTTCCAGGGAATTCGCCAGGCTCGAAAAGAAATTGGGAGAGGAATTGGCCGTCGAACTTTGCCATATAACCGGTTTCTACAAGGCTGAGGACTACCATCAAGACTATCTGGACAAGAATCCGGGAGGCTACTGCCACTTGAGTCCGGAGATATTCAGAATGGCCGCGAAGCTCAAAAAGAAATGAGGCTTGCCCGCCCGCGCTTCATTTTTGTGGCGACTCCGGTGAAACTGCCGCCGCTGACGTTTCCTGAACGTATATCTCTTCAAATATGCCGCGCAACTTCACTTCATCACGGATGATTTCCCGCAGGCGTTCCAACTCGGCGGCATTGGGAGACTCCGGAATCCAAAGCTTCAGATAGCCGCCTTCCGCATATTTTTCGTGAAGGTGTTCCAGCGTTCTCAGCCAGTGCCCTTCCCTATCCAGTTCAGGATAGTGCTCCAGCCCATACTGAACGGTCCGGCGGATAACCGTTTGAGGAACAATCTGTCGGTCGGCTTCCGCAATGATTCTGCCATAGATGCTTCTCGGCTCGTGGTCCGACGATGCCCGGTGGTCTTCAGCCGCCTGGGCTATAGTCTCTATTTGATTCCCGTCAAACCATCTGCGAAGGTCGGCATTGGCACGGACAATCCTGCCGGAAACCAGATGATGGGTCTTGCGGTCTTCGACAAGGCCAAGGTCGTGACAGGCGGCGGCCATTGCAACGATGTCAACGTCCACATCGTAGTGGCGGCTCATTTCAAGAGCGGCCCCAATCACATGGCATACGTGATCCACCCTGTGCGCGGAATCAAAGCCCTCGTACTGAGGGATAATGCTACTCCGGATATATTCCATCATTTCCGGATTGACAGCGCATCCTGTTTCATTCATATCTCCAGCCATTCAATTTCACCTCCTCGGACTTCAAGGCCCCTGTGGCACTTCATAGCCGACAAGGCAATGCAAAAATACATAAATTCATAAAAATGAAACAGCGGGGGTAAGACAAAGGGGATGGTTTCCAGCCATCCCCTTTCAATAACGTATTATCACAACGTGAACTCTGCGGAAAGACAGGGATTCGAACCCTGGAACCGCTTTGGACGGTCACACGCTTTCCAGACGTGCCTCTTCAGCCACTCGAGCATCTTTCCTTTGGGACAGCAAAGATAAGAAAAAAATCCTTTACTGCAAATTCTTTGTCATTGCAATCCGAGCCTGAAGTTCCCAGGTGCGGATACGGTCCTTGTATAAATTGTTGGCGTTCATCTTATCTATGTCGAGCGCCGCATCCGAATTGTCATCCCAACGGCGGCAGTTGTACATAACGTCGTATATCCTGCCTATCCTGTACTCCCTGCTGATTCTCAGTGCAACGGCATAGTCTTCACCATACTTCACGGTCGGGAATCCCCCCGTTTCGCGCAGAAGGCTCGTAAGGAAACCTCTCGGAGCCCCCAAGCCATTGATGCGAAGCGCATTGTTGCGGCCATTGTCCTCCGTCCATTCACGGTGATCAATGATTCCCGGAGGCAGTTCATTGAGATTGAAGTCGGTTATCCTGTATGTTCCGATGACCATAGCGCAGTTCTGCTCATAGAAAGCGTCAACGAACTTTTTGACCGTATCGGGTCCGGAATAGATGTCGTCCGAGTCGAGCTGGAGGGCGAAACGTCCGCATCTGTCGCTGAAGATTGCGGAATTCCAGTTACCGCCGATGGCATGCCAGCTGGGATCCTGCGCTATATACACAAGCCTTTCGTCCCGGAAACTCTTTATAACGTCAACCGTTCCGTCAGTCGAATTGTCGTCAACCACAATCACGTTGAACGGGAAAGGACATTCCTGACTGAGCGCGGATTTTATCGCATCACCTATTGTGCGGACCCGATTCCTGCACGGAATTACCACAGAAGCCTCAACGGGATAACTCCCCTCCTTCAGATTGATGTCCCGGAACACCGGCGGCAACCATCCTCCCACGGCCTTAAGATGCTTGGTGCACACCTGTTCCATCTCAATCTGCACGGCCCTGTTGCGCGGATCCACATAGTCGAAAAGTTTCTCGCCGGACTTTCTGGTATCCAGCTCCACCTCATAATACAGATACTCGTTGATATGCACCAATTCCCCCATTCTGGAGGCACAGAGGCGCAGGTCATACAATCCGGCATACTGCCAGTCCCCCATTTCAGAAGCCGCTTTGCGGAGGACATCGGTCCTGTAAAGCTGCACTCCGCCGAAGTCGAAATCGTCGCGTAGCGCACCGGCCTGGCAGTCAATGACAGGAGCCTGTGTATCCACACCGTCCACACTTGAAAAATGGTCGGAATAAACCATGGCGGCCCCCGTTGTACGTGCAACCTGAATCATTCGTTCAAGTCCGTATGCCACCCATCGCAGTTCGGTCGGTTTGGTGTATATCAGGGTATATTCTCCGTAAGATGCATCCGCTATCTCGCGGATACGTGCGCCGGAGACTCTCAGCGGAACGTCAAATCTTGATACTTCCATTTCTTTTTTTCTCAAAGATAGCGGAATTTTATTAAATTTGTGCCGCTATGGAAAAGAAGCTGGTCATAATTCCCACCTACAACGAGATAGAGAACATTTCCCGTATCACAAAAGCCGTTTTCGGCCTGAATGAAACTTTTGACATTCTGGTCATCGATGACGGTTCTCCGGACGGGACGGCAGCGGCTGTCAAGTCTATGCAGCCGGAATATCCTGACAGGCTTTTCCTGATGGAGAGAACCGGGAAACTCGGACTGGGAACAGCATACCTCGCAGGGTTCAAATGGGCACTTGAGCACGCTTATGACTACGTCTTCGAGATGGATGCCGATTTCTCACACGCTCCAGACGACCTCCCAAGGCTGCTCAACGCCTGCCGGGAAGGAGCAGACCTTTCCATAGGGTCACGATACTGCAACGGAGTGAGCGTCGTGAACTGGCCGATAGGACGCATCCTCATTTCTTACTTTGCCTCCAAATACGTCCGTTCGGTCTTGGGATTCAAAGTGTTCGACACCACGGCAGGTTTTGTCTGCTACACACGCCGGGTTCTGGAGTCCATCGATCTTGATGACGTTCGGATGAAAGGTTACGGATTCCAGATAGAGATGAAATACACCACCCACAAGCTCGGTTTCCGCATCAAGGAAGTTCCCGTCATTTTCGTCAACCGGCAGGAAGGGACATCCAAGATGTCCGGCAGCATATTCGGTGAGGCTTTCTGGGGTGTCATCGCGCTCAAATTCCGCAAATTCCACACAACAAGTTAATTATGAATTCACCCATATGAAAAAGTTATCCACACTTGCTCTTGTGCTTCTGTCCGGTGCAGGCGCAGCCAATTCTCAGGAAGCATTCAAACATCTGTCAATAGGGCTGGAAGCCGCTACGACAGGCATCGGTCTGGAACTGGCCCTCCCCATCGTTACCGATCATCTTGTGCTCGCAGCCGGTTACAACTATGGAAATGCCTCTTTCAACGTAAAGGGCAACTCTACTCTGAATGTTGCAGAATTGAGCGGCAGAATCAATCAATATATAGATAACGCCAACAACTTCCTTGCCCTGATTCCGGAAGAGCCCGCCCGTCTCGAAAATATGCCGTCATCAATGAAACTGAACGGAAACGCAGCATTCAGACTCAGCACGGCCAAGGTGGTACTCGAGTACTACCCGGCAAAAAAAAGCAACTTCCACATAAACGCCGGAGTGTTTATAGGTAATGCCGACACTTTCTCAATGGATGCAGACTGCCATGACTTCTGGAGTCTTTACAATACCAATTCATCGACGGCAAAGAAAATGGCTGGAAAATATCCGGAATTTGCGGCATCAATAGGTGAAATTCCCGAATTGAAGGAAACCATCAACGGAAGAACCTTTGAACTCAAAGCTCCCGGCATTGTCAACATAGGTTTGCAGGCAGCGACAGTCCGCCCTTATCTGGGATTGGGTTTCGGCAGGAGTGTTCCCAATACCCACGTCGGTTTCCAATTTGACCTCGGAGCACTTTACATCGGAAAATTGGCAATCTCTTCAGCCAATGAAATCAACGGGGCTTCAAATGTCTCCGTCAGCAACAAGGGCATTCAGGAAATCGTAGAAATAGCAGAAAAGATCTGCGTGTATCCCCAGCTTTCCTTCCGTCTGATTTACAGGATATTCTAAGGTTCTAATCCCCGGAAGATATCTCTTTCAGTTCTGCACGGTATGCCATCAATATCCGGGATTTTGAAATGAATCCCAGATATTTGCAATCGTCATCTATCACGGGCAGACGCCAGGCTTCCGTCCTGTCGAACTTGTCCAGCACGCTGTCCATTTTCTCATTCACGTTGACGTACATCGGGGCGTCGTGCATCAGGCTGTAAACACGCAGGGACTCATACTCATCCGTGTTGAACATATGCTTTCTTATGTCGTCCATTTCGAGGATGCCCTGAAAACGTCCCGTTGAATCCAGCACGGGGAATACTGCGGCGGTGCTCTCCGACACGACCTTCATAATGTCGCCCAGACTGGCATTCACGTCGATTCTGGGATACTTGTCGCGCACAAGATCCTTTGTCTGAAGCAGAGTCAGCACTGCCTGATCGCTGTCGTGAGTCAACAGATCCCCGCTCTGGGCTATGCGCTTGGTATAGATTGAATATTTCTCGAAAATGCGCACAGTTCCGAATGAGATGGTCGATGTGAGAATCAAAGGTATAAGCAGTCCGTATCCACCCGAAATCTCGGCAATCAGGAAAATTGCCGTCATCGGAGCCTGCATCACCCCCGCCATCAGAGCGGCCATTCCCACGAGAACGAAATTCTGCTCCGGCACGCTCCAGCCCAGAAGATTGATGGTTCTTGCTATCACAAACCCCATAACGGCTCCGGCAAACAGAGTGGGACCGAAAGTTCCTCCCACTCCCCCTCCGGCATTTGTGAGAGTCATAGCCACCACCTTCAGAAAAAACACAAGGGCGAAAAAAACGGGGATACCCCAGGGACTGCCTGCAAGGAAACCCGGCACAGAGCCTCCTTCCCCGGTAATGTCCCGCCCCGTAAGCAGGCCTTCGAGAGAGTCATATCCCTGACCGAAAAGAGGAGGGAAAAGGAATATCAGTACACCGAGCCCCAGCGCACATACCAGCCACCTGAAATAGCCGCTGCTCATACGGCCTATTCTGTCCTCCAGCCACAGGGTGGTATTTGTGAAATATAGGGAACAGAAACCCATAAGCACGCCCATCAACACGTAGAACGGCAGGTTCCCCATCGAAAAAACGGTAAGATCGCAGGCGAAAACCGGAGTCTGCCCGCGGAAAATGTATGCGATGACCGTTGCCGAGATTGTAGATAGAAGCAAAGGCAGCATCGAACTCATCGACACGTTGAACAGGAGAATTTCAATTGTAAACAGAACTCCGGCCAGCGGAGCCTTGAATATCCCTGCCACCGCACCGGCAGCGCCACATCCCAGCAGAATCGTTATGTTCTTGTGTGAAAGGCCGAAACAGCGTCCCAGATTCGACCCGATGGCCGATCCGGTATAGACTATGGGCGCCTCCGCCCCCACAGACCCTCCGAATCCAATGGTGAGGGACGAGCAAAGCACGGAACTCCAGATATTGTGCGGCCTGATTCTTGACTCGTTCCTGGAAACCGCCACCAAGGCTCTGGTTACCCCGTGACCGATATTGTCCCTGACAACGTACTTCACGATATGATATACCAGAAGCATTCCCACACCGGGGAACACAAGATAGCGCCACATTCCTACTCCGGAATCGCCCCGGTACAGCAGACTGCTTATGACGGAAATGAGCCCGGTCAATAAAACGGCAGCGAGCCCCGAACAGATACCTGTCACGAGGCTCAACAGCAACAATTTCCTGTGTTCGTTAATTTGAATCGGAAGAATCTTCATCTGCACCGCTGTA
Source organism: Bacteroidales bacterium (assembly GCA_024401795.1). Classification (GTDB taxonomy): domain Bacteria; phylum Bacteroidota; class Bacteroidia; order Bacteroidales; family UBA932; genus Cryptobacteroides. The sequence continues at coordinate 7,081 of JAKSKJ010000001.1, forward strand.
TTGGGCAATATTGTCGTCCGGGAGGGTATCATCCCCTGAGGAATCCCCGCTCATCGCCCCTGCAACCTGTTCCACTTTTGCTTCCTCCTCTCCTTCCAGCCATCTCTCTATATCCTCCGCATCGTCCACCTCCACCTTTATCTTCACAAGATAGATGTCCGTTTCCGTCTCAATCGTGACCGCATAGAACGGTTCGATCATTTTCTGGGTCTTGGGATTTATACCCGGAGTATATTTTACCGTATCCGGCAGATAGTCACTGAATCCGTGCGGGTACTTTGTATTGAAAACGGTTGCCACTTCATCTGACATGTTTTCATAACTCACAACGTGCTTTTTCTTATTGTCCGGTGCCATAGTTTCTGATTTTGCAATGCAATAATAGGACAATTTTTCGAATCTGCAAACACTACATTCTCTCCGGGAGTTCTATTCCCAGAATGCCCATAGCTTTAACTAACACATTTGCAAGAGTTTCTATCAAGACAAGCCTCATCTTTAAAATTGAAGAATTTTCTTCTTTCAGTATGGGAGTGTCGTGATAGTACTGATTGAACTCCTTTGCAAGGTCATAACAGTAGTTGGCGACAATGGCCGGAGAGAAAGCATCTGCAGCCTCCTGAACCTTCTGCGGATACGCCGCAAGAATCTTGATCAGGCGTATTTCCTTTGAGGAAAATTCCACGTTCCCTTCAAGCGAGAGTTCGATTTTCTGTTCGGAAGCCTTGCGCAGGATGGATTTGATGCGGGCGTGGGTATATTGGATAAAAGGTCCCGTATTCCCGTTGAAGTCGATGGATTCCTTCGGGTTGAAAAGCATCTTCTTCCTGGGATCCACCTTCAGTATGAAATATTTCAGGGCTCCCAGCCCTATCATATGATAAAGTCTGGATTTCTCCTCCTCGGACAGGCCTTCAAGTTTGCCGGATTCCTCCGATGTCGCCTTCGCTTCCTCATACATCTTCTGAATGAGGTCATCGGCATCCACAACCGTTCCTTCACGGCTTTTCATCTTGCCTTCCGGCAACTCCACCATTCCGTAACTCAGATGGTATATCTGGTCAGCCCAACTGAATCCCAGTTTCTTGAGAACAAGTTTTAGTACCTGGAAATGATAGTTCTGCTCATCGCCCACCACATACACGTGCGAATCAAGCTCGTGTTCGGCAAAACGGCGCTCCGCAGTACCCAGATCCTGTGTCATATAGACGGAGGTGCCGTCCGAACGGAGCAGGAGTTTCCTGTCCAGTCCGTCGGCCGTAAGGTCACACCACACGGAACCATCCGGATCCTTCACGAAAACACCGGATTCAAGCCCTTTCCTCACGAGTTCCTTGCCCAGAAGGTAAGTCTCGTGCTCGTAATAAGTCTTGTCAAAAGTGATTCCCAACGCCTTGTAGGTCTGCTCGAATCCGTCAAACACCCAGGAGTTCATCATCGCCCACAACTTGCGCACCTCGGGGTCATTGTCCTCCCATTTCACAAGCATCTCGTGAACTTTGTCCAGTACGGAAGGATCCTCCTTCTCCATTTTGGCATACTCAACGTAGCAATCTCCCACCAGGTGATCCCCTTTCTTGCCGGAACTCAAGGGAGTAGCCCCATTGAAGCGCTGCTGCCAGGCATACATCGACTTGCAGATATGGACTCCCCTGTCGTTCACCAGAGTCGTCTTGATGACCTCGTTGCCGGCCGCCTTCAGCAGATTGGAAACCGATGCCCCGAGCAGGTTGTTCCTCACGTGCCCGAGATGCAGCGGTTTGTTCGTATTCGGGGAAGAGAATTCCACCATCACACGTCTGCCTGTCGGGGGCAACACCCCGAAATCGGCCGTGCCGTGAATGGACTCGAAAAGCCCGGCCCACCAGAAATTGGACAGGGAAAGATTGAGGAAACCCTTCACGGAATTGAACGCACTGATTTCCTTGCAGTTGGCCACAAGCCATTCGCCGATTGCATTGCCGGTGGCATCCGGAGACAGGTGGGAAATCCTGAGCAGCGGGAAAACCACAAGGGTAAAGTCACCTTCAAATTCCTTGCGCGTGACCTGCACCTGCAACTGTTCTGCCGGGAGTTCCGCACCGTAAAGCGCCTTGACGGCCTCTGAGGCCCTTGACGCAATGAACTGTTCCGTTGTCATATACTATCCGAGGTATGTCTTCAGGAGTTTGGAGGCTGAAGGTTTCTTGAGCTTGCGGATGGCCTTCTCCTTTATCTGGCGAACGCGCTCACGCGTGAGGTCAAGCCGCTCTCCTATCTCTTCCAGAGTCATCTCCTGGCATCCGATACCGAAGAAACTCTTGACTATCTCCCTCTCGCGGACAGTCAGAATCTGCAGGGCTCGCTCGATCTCCGTGCTCAGGGATTCGTTGTTGAGACCGCGGTCCGCCATAGGACTGTCCTCGTTGGCAAGAACGTCAAGCAGAGAATTGTCCTCCCCTTCCACGAACGGAGCATCCACGCTGACGTGGCGGCCGGAGACGCGCATAGTGTCGGCAATCTTGTCCTTCGGCACATCAATCATTTCCGAAAGCTCATCTGTTGAAGGCTGGCGTTCAAACTCCTGCTCGAACTTGCCCAGAGCCTTGTTTATCTTGTTGAGAGAGCCTACCTGGTTCAAGGGAAGACGCACTATGCGGCTCTGCTCGGCAAGAGCCTGCAGAATACTCTGCCTGATCCACCAGACGGCATATGAAATGAATTTGAACCCTCGGGTCTCGTCGAATTTTTCAGCGGCTTTGATAAGTCCCAGATTCCCTTCATTTATCAGGTCAGGCAGGCTGAGGCCCTGGTTCTGGTACTGCTTTGCAACCGAAACGACGAACCTCAAATTCGCCCGCGTAAGTTTCTCGAGAGCTTCCTGATCGCCCTTGCGTATCCTTTGGGCAAGTTCCACTTCCTCTTCCGGTGACACAAGTTCCTCACGGCCTATCTCCTGAAGATATTTGTCCAGTGAAGCACTCTCCCTGTTGGTAATCGATTTTGTAATCTTTAGTTGACGCATAATGATAAAAAATATTGTCGCAGTCCGAAGACCGCGACAATATCACAGTTTTCAAGACTATCTGTTATTCATCCTTGCCGAAGCCGAAATAGAAAGGTCTGCCGGTTCCGGTGACACCTTCCACGAACACCGATCTCTTTGACTTCTTGGCTATATCAATCACATCCTGAGGTTTGCTTACCTTCTGGTCGTTGACGTACTGGATGACGTAGCCGTCCGCTCCTCCGGCCTGGGCAACCTTGCCGTTTCCGGCAGAAACAATCTCAACGCCGTTCTTTACCGCCTTGAGTTTCGCTCCGTAGAACACCACGGTGCCGTCCTCGTCAACTGTTCCCGTGGCGTCAAGCGTCCCTTCGAACGTCACCACAGTGCTCTTTTCGCGACCGTCGCGGATAAACTTGACCGTCGCCTTGTCGGAAGGACGGAAGCCGTTTATCTTCTCCTGAAGTTCGGACATCGAACCGATTGCCGTTGAATCAATCGACACAATCACGTCCTCTTTCTCAAGACCGGCCTTGGCGGCCGCGCCCCCCTTCATAACCTCGCTAATATATACGCCCTTGACTGAGGAAAGTTTCAACTTTTCCGCCAATTCTTCCGTAACCGTACCTCCTGCGATTCCCAGAACCACGCGCTTGACTGATCCGAAGTCAATCAGATCTCCAACAATCTTGCGTACAATGTTGGAAGGAACGGCGAAGGAATAGCCGGAATATGCCTGCGTGGTGGACACTATCATTGTATTGATGCCCACGAGTTTACCTTCCTTGTTCACGAGCGCGCCGCCCGAATTGCCGGGATTGACGGCGGCATCCGTCTGGATGAAAGACTCTATCTTGATTTCACCGGGATTGCGCTGGCTGGGCATCTGACGCCCCTTGGCACTCACGATACCGGCCGTAATCGTGGAACGCAAGGCCTCTCCCAGAGGACTTCCGATTGCAAGCACCCATTCACCCAGGCGCAGCTTGTCGGAATCCGCGAACTCGATGGCGGGAAGGCCGTTGGCGTCAATCTTTATGAGAGCCACATCCGTGGCGGGGTCGGTGCCGATAATCCGGGCCTTGAAGGTCTTGTTGTTGTTGAGGGTCACTTCCACGTCCGTGGCACCATCCACAACGTGGTTGTTGGTCACGATGTATCCGTCTTCGCGGATAATCACTCCCGAGCCGCTCCCCTGCTGCACGCGCTCCCTGGTACGGGGTTCTCCGTAACCGAAGAAATACCCGAAAGGATCCACGTACTGCTGCTGGGTCTTGACGGTTACCTTCACATATACAACGGCATCCACACTGTTTTCTGCCGCATAAGTAAAATCGGGATAGTCTGACAATGACAAATTGACAGTCCTGTAAGTCGAACCGTCCGGATTATGTGACACCTGTCCCATTGCATCCGGCGTGGCCGCTTTCACAATTCCAAAGGCAGTAATGCCGCTCAAAAGCACGGAGGCTATTACTGTAGTGACGTTTCTTTTCATATTCATTTCATTTAGAATTTTCACGCAAATCAATTTGTCAAATAATATGCCAGAATTTTTCAGGAAAATTATTATATTTGTCTCTGGTAAAACTTTAATGAGAATATGGAATTCACAGTATCAAGCGCCGCCCTGTTGAAAGGCATTCTGGACGTATCAAAAGCCATTCCGGCAAAAACACCATTACCGATTTTGGAAAACTTCCTGTTCAATGTCAAGGATTCGGTTCTGGAGATAACGGCATCCGATCAGGAACTCACTTTGCGCACCTGCGTAACACTGGACAACACAATCAAGGACGGCAGCATTGCAGTCCCGGCACGTCAGATAACCGAACTTTTCAAAGTTCTCCCTGACCAGCCCGTCACAATCAAGACCACTTCGGACAGTTCTTTCGAGTGCATATGGCGCAACGGAAACTCTTCCCTCCCGTATTTTCCCGCTGAGGATTATCCCGCCATCAAGGGGGCCGGGGAGGATGCAGTCACCGTCTCATTCCCCGCTCAGACTCTTGCGGAAGGAATAGCAGGTACAATATATGCAACGGCCGATGACGAAATGCGTCCCGCGATGAACGGCATTTTCTTCGACATCAGCGAGGCCAGCACGACTCTGGTCGCTTCCGACTCGCACAAACTGATATGCTACACCACCGCAGACGTAGAAGCGGCGCAACCGGCATCTTTCATTCTCCACAAAAAAGCCGCGGCCATACTCAGAAGCACAATCGAGAAAATTGACGGCAACGTCGAAGTGACCTTCGATGCCAGCACCGTTGTCTTCTCGGCAGGATCCACGATGATGGTCTGCCGTCTGGTCGTGGGCAAATATCCGAAATACCGCGACGTCATACCTCAGAACAATTCCAACATTCTCAAAATAGACAGACAACTCCTGCTCGGCACGGTGCGCCGCATTTCCGTATGCGCCAACAAGGCATCCAACCACATCAAACTGGATCTCACCCCCGGACAGATAGAAATAACTGCGCAAGACCTCGGATTTGCCATTGCCGCCTATGAAAAAGTGGAATGTGAATACAACGGAGAGCCTCTGTCCATAGGTTTCAAGTCATCGTTCCTCGTAGAGATTCTCAACAATATGACTTGCGAAACCCTTATGATTAAATTTGCGGATGCGAGGCGTGCCGCACTCATATTGCCATCGGAAGAAGATGCCACAAGTGACAGAATCTGCGGCATCATAATGCCTATAATGGTTTCTTAAGGAATGATGAAAAAATAAGTTGGTAAAGATTACCAAGTTATTTTTTAAGAATGACTAATCGCTATGGACCTTAATCTTCAGAGGCCTCTGCTCTTCTTCGACATAGAGAGTACGGGCCTGAATATTCCGTCAGACTCAATAATAGAGCTCAGTTTCGTCAAGGTGTTCCCCGGAGGAGAGCAGCGCATAAAGACCTGGCGCATCAAGCCGTGGGACTACGAACGCAGATGCCAGAGGCCGATTGACCCCAAGGCATCGGAAGTCAACGGAGTGACGGATGATATGCTGGTTGACTGCCCCACTTTCTACGAAGTCGCCGACGAAGTTGTGGAATGGCTCCGGGACAGCGATCTGGCCGGCTTCAATTCTGCAAAATTCGACCTCCCCATGCTGGCGGAAGAAATCGAGAGGGCCACACTGGCCGGCAAGAAACTCGACATCGACCTTCACAGCCCGCTTATGGTGGATGTCCAGAACATCTACCACGCAATGGAGCCGCGCAACCTCAGGGCCGCCTACAGGTTTTATTGCGGAGGCGAAGATTTCGACAACGCCCATACTGCGGAAGCCGACACTCTGGCTACATACGAAGTGCTCAAAGGCCAGTTGGACCGCTACCCCGACCAGCTGAAGAATGACGTAAAACAGTTGTCGAGCTTTGCAGGCAGGAAATACATAGACTTTGCAGGGCATCTCATCTGCAACGAAGAGGGGGACGCAGTCGTGAACTTCGGCAAGCACAAGGGAAAGACAGCGCGCGAGGTATTCAGGACGGAACGTTCCTACTTCGCCTGGATAGCCAAAGGCTCCTTCACTCTCGACACAAAACGGCAGTTCGCCAGACTTGAAAAGCAGTTCGAGGCAGAAGCCAGAGAAGAAAGTCAGAAACCGCCCACCCGGGAACAACTTGACGGTCTGACTGCAAAATTCAACCCGGGCAAACTGTTCTAATATGCTTATCGCTGTCAAGACTTTCTCGGGCAAAGTCATTGTCCGCCCGGACAATACAAGAGTGAAGGACGGAGAGGATGTCTATATGCCGGAGTTTGTCAGCAGACTCGAATGGACTCCGGTAATATACACAAGGATTATCAGGCCGGGAAGGAGCATAAGCAAAAAATTCGCAGACAGATACTGGGACAGTTTCAACGTCGGAATCCTTCTTTTCCCGGCGGATTTGATTGACGGAAGCGAGGAAGGATATGCCTGCGCTTCCTGTCTCGACCACAGTTCACTCCTGAATCTTGAATTTCACGGCATCAAAGAACAGTCCAAGAAATATAACAAAATTGTTATAAGTAGCAACAATAATGTTTTATTATCTGATAATATAGATATTAGGGAGAGTATTTTAAACTCCATTGCGGATGTGAGCAGATTTTGTTGGCTACGTGAGGGAGACTTGCTCGCAGTGGAAATCCGCCCCAGAGAGGCTCTCTGCGATATGAAAAATTCCCCTTTTCAGATATCCGGAACTCTGGACGGGCAAACTGTTTTCGACAAAAAAATCATTCTGTAAAAATTGACAAAATAAACCACGAATAAAAACTGAAACGACATTATGAAACTGGTAGAAAGAAATTACCTTCTGACCTTCATTCTGGTGACCACACTTTTCGCCTTGTGGGGATTCGCCAACGACATTACAAATCCGATGGTGGCCGCATTCCAGACAGTTATGGAACTTTCGGCGGCGAAGGCATCGCTCATACAGTTCGCATTCTATGGGGGCTATGCCACAATGGCCATACCGGCGGCACTGTTCATCAGGAAGTACAGCTACAAGAACGGCATTATGCTCGGACTCACCCTCTACGCCATCGGGGCATTTCTGTTCATTCCCGCCGCGGCGCAGCAAAACTTCACTTTTTTCTGCCTTTCACTGTACATCCTCACTTTCGGACTCGCATTCCTTGAAACCACAGCAAATCCCTTCATCCTGTCTCTGGGTGCCAAGGAGAACTCCACCCGCCGGCTCAATCTGGCCCAGGCATTCAACCCTATGGGGTCACTCAGCGGAATGGCGGTCGCTTCCTGGGTAGTGCTCCCCGCCCTCATCAGCGACAGGAGGAACGCGGCCGGTGAAATCATTTTCAACACGCTGTCCGAAGCGGAAAAGGCGGAAATAAGGGTACACGACCTGGCCCAGATACGCAATGCATATGTAGTGCTCGGCATAGTGGTTCTTGCCGTCCTGATTATCTTCGCCGTCACCAGGATGCCCGACACCGTTGGAGCTGACAGAAGCAACCTCAGCACGAAGAAGACCCTGAAAAGACTTTGGAACAACGTCGCCTACAGGGAGGGTGTTCTCACGCAGATGTTCTATGTGGGAGCCCAGATAATGACCTGGACCTTCATCATCCAGTATGCCGACAACCTCGGAATCGACAAGGCCACAGCCCAGAAATACAACATCATAGCGATGGGTATGTTCCTGTGTTTCCGCTTCGTCGCCACCTATCTGATGAAATATGTCAATTCACGCAAGCTGCTGGCAATCTTCGGTTGCGGAGCCGCACTCTGCACCATCGGAGCCATTGTCTTCGTCGGCCCGCTGGGGCTCGGATGCCTGGTGGCAATAAGCGCATTCATGAGCCTTATGTTCCCCACCATCTACGGCATCTCCCTTGAGAACGTATCCGCCGAGGACAGCACTCTCGGAGCGGCCTTCCTCGTGATGGCAATCGTGGGAGGCTCAATTCTGCCTCCGCTTCAGGGCTCAATCATCGACCTCGGCACCGTATGCAACCACCCTGCCGTGAACGTCAGCTTCTGCCTGCCGCTCATCTGCTTCATCGCCATAATAATCTACGGTGTGCGCAGAACCGGAAAAATAGCGGAATAAAGAATTTGTTTTCCGGAAAATTTCGGATAACTTTATGAACTGGAATCAAAACAACCAAACTGATAACTATGAACAAATATCCCAAAATCGGTATCCGCCCGACCATAGATGGTCGCCAGGGCGGTGTGAGAGAAGCTCTTGAGGAGAAGACAATGGCTCTGGCCAATGCAGTCAAAAACCTCATTGAGAGCAATTTGAAGAATGGTGACGGATCACCCGTCGAGTGCGTGATTGCTGACAGCACCATCGGCCGTGTCGCCGAATCGGCGGCCTGCCAGGAAAAGTTCGAGCGCGAGGGCGTAGGCTCCACCATTTCCGTCACTTCCTGCTGGTGCTATGGCTCTGAGACAATGGATATGAACCCTCATTGGCCCAAAGCTGTGTGGGGCTTCAACGGAACGGAGCGCCCCGGTGCCGTGTATCTGGCAGCTGTGCTTGCCGCTCACGCACAGAAGGGTCTTCCCGCATTCGGCATCTACGGGCACGACGTACAGGATTTGGACGACAACAGCATTCCCGCCGACGTGGCCGAGAAGATTCTGCGCTGGGCACGCGCCGCACAGGCTGTAGCCACAATGCGCGGCAAGAGTTACCTCAGCCTCGGAAACACCTGTATGGGTATCGCCGGCTCCATCGTCAACGCCGATTTCCTCCAGAAATATCTTGGAATGCGCACCGAGTACGTTTCCCTCGTTGAAATACTCCGGCGCGTTGACTTCAACATCTTCGACCCCGATGAATTCAAAAGAGCAATGGAGTGGGTTGAGAAATACTGCAAACCGCAGGAAGGCCACGACTACAACGAAGACCGCGCCCTCTTCCCCGGCACCCCGATGACCACTTTCAACGGAAAAGGCAAGGGAAAGAACCGTGCCGAGAAAGATGCGGACTGGGAGTTCACGGTGAAGAATATGATGATTATCCGCGACCTTATGGAAGGCAATCCCAAGCTGCTCAAAATGGGCTACAAGGAAGAAGCTCTCGGCCACAATGCCATCGCGGGCGGTGTCCAGGGACAGCGCCAGTGGACCGACTACAAGCCCAATTTCGACTTCCCCGAGTCACTGATGTGCTCCTCATTCGACTGGAACGGAATTCGCGAGGCCAAGATTCTCGCAACGGAGAATGACTTCTGCAACGGTATGTCAATGCTCTTCGGCCATCTCCTGACCGGTCGCGGAGTTATGTTCAGCGACGTGCGCACATACTGGAGCCCGGAGGCCGTCAAGCGCGTCACCGGCAAGGCTCCCGAAGGACTTGCGGAAGGAGGATTCATCCACCTCATCAATTCCGGCGCCACGACACTTGACGCCACCGGCGCCATGACCGATGCGGACGGCAAGCCGACAATCAAGGCTCCCTGGGATATGACGCAGAAAGATGTGGAAGCCTGCCTCGCCGCCACCAACTGGATGCCGGCAGACCGCGACTACTTCCGTGGCGGCGGATATTCCGCACACTTCGTCACACGCGGAGGCATTCCTATGACTATGATGCGCCTCAATATGGTCGAGGGTCTCGGTCCCGTCCTGCAGATTGCCGAGGGATGGAGCGCCGAACTCCCGAAAGAGCAGCACGACATTCTTGACAAACGTACGGATCCCACCTGGCCCACAACCTGGTTCGTTCCCCGCACAGACGCATCCAAGGATGCATTCAAGGACGTTTACAGCGTAATGAACAACTGGGGCGCCAACCACGGTGCAATCGCTTACGGCCACATCGGCGCAGACCTCATCACGCTGGCTTCGATGCTCCGTATCCCCGTCTGTATGCACAACGTTCCCGAGGACAAGATTTTCCGTCCTGCGGCCTGGAACGCATTCGGTATGGACAAGGAGGGTGCCGATTTCCGCGCCTGCGCCAATTTCGGACCCCTTTACAAATAATTGAATATGGAAGAAAAACAGAAAAGCTACCTGTTTGAGGCGGCAAGATGGGAGAAATTCCTTGGAGTCCTGACGGTCATATCGTCAATTCTGGTAGCCGTGCTCGGCGTATTCTTCATTGCCGGCAACGGTTTGCTGACAAAATCAGGGCCTGCCGAAGCTGCAGGTACATTGAAGTTCACCTACGTTGCATCAGGCATACTGTATCTTGCATTGGCAGTGGTAATGCAGTTCCCGGCGAAGTTCCTTCTCTCTTCTGCCAAATCACTGAAATCCGGCCTCGTTTCAGAAGATGAAGCGGCCGTAACCAATGGTCTGAAGAACTGCAAGTCCTACCTCAAGTTTACGGCAATCTACACCCTTGTCGGTCTTGCTGTCGCCGCTGTGGTTCTGGTCATTGCGGCCATCGTCATCGGATTGGCACTCGCCGCTTAAATTTGAACGCGGATTCGTAAAAAAACGGGATGGCATTTCAGTCATCCCGTTTTTTAAATTATTCCTGATTGTGCTGCTTCTGCCACTTGTCGAGCGCAAGCTGCTGCATATCCACGACGACGTCGCGTTCATCCACGATTTCGTCTCCTAAGACGGTCTCGATGATATCCTCCATTGTAAGAAGCCCCTGGAAAGAGCCGTATTCGTTGATGATGATTGCCATCTGCTCCTTGCTTTTGAGCATATCGTCCCATATCCTGTCTATCGTGGTCTCTTCCGGGAAACTTGACACTTCCCTCTTTATCTCGGAAAGCCTGCAGTCGAATTTGTCTTCAGCCATCAGCTGGAGCGCATCCATCCGCAGGATATAGCCGGTGATATACTCGTCGTTATCGGCATAGACAGGTATGCGGCTGTGGTGCAGGAACCTGCGGTCCTTGTAGAATTTCTTGATGGTCATTGACTCCGGGGCTATGGCAGCCACGACGCGCGGTGTCATGGCATCCTTCGCCTCTATCTCGTCGATGTTTATGATGTTCTGGATAATTTCGTTTTCATCCTCCTCAAGCTCCCCCGTTTCCTCGGCCACGTCCGCCATGGCGCCAATCTCATCCCTCGAAACGCTGACGTCAGTTTTACCACGGGAAAACATCTTCTGCAGAAATTCGACGGATATGACGATAGGATAAAGGATTATTATAAGAATCCGGATTGAGCCGGCAGTAAACGCAGTGAGTGATTTCCAATGTGACGAGCCGATGGTCTTAGGTATAATTTCCGAAAATACCAGAATGAGAATGGTGGTCACGGCACTCACCAATCCGAACCACTCCGAACCGAATATCACCGTAGCCTGCTTTCCAACGCCGGCGGCACCTATCGTATTTGCAATCGTATTCAATGAAAGGATTGCGGCCAGCGGACGTGATGAGTCAAGTTTATACTGCTTGAATCTTGCCGCCGCCCTGAGGCCTTCCTCTTCTTTCAGCGTGATGTAGGATATCGGAGTGCTCATAAGGGATGCTTCAAGAATCGAGCATAGGAAAGAGATGCTCAAAGCACCGAGCAGAAAAACAATCAATTCGGTCATACTCTGCAAATATAGCACTTTTTTTTACGATATTTGCAGAATGAAAGGATTGAGGATATGCTTTATTCTGGCCCTGTTCCTTCCGATAGAAGCATCGGCCCAGTTTGCCGACACCCTCAATGTCACCTATGGTCTGCCCGCAGTACGGACAGAATCGTGGCATACAGGAAAGAAAATCGGCCTTTCCTTCATTGAAGGCCAGGCTTTCAATACCGCATTCCTTCTCTTCGACAAACACATCCTGAAAGCGGATTATGCCCAGGTCACCTTCGAAAAGATAAAACAGAACCTGGAGTTCGGTACAGGTTGGGACAATGATGCCGTTGGCATAAATATGATCGGCCATCCGGCGCAGGGAGCCGTTTACCATATAATCAACCGCCTCAACGGAATCAGTTTCTGGGGGTCGCTGCCAATCACATTCATTGATTCCGCCATCTGGGAATTTCTGTGCGAAACGGAGCCTCCGTCCCCCAACGATTTCTTCACGACTTCCTGGAACGGCATAATAGTGGGAGAAGCACTCTGGCGCATCGGCAATTATGCCGTCTACAAATCAGCGCGCAAAGGGGTGGATTTCAGCCTGAAAGCCGGTTTGGGAGCAAGAGCAGTCACGGAACTTTACCATTCGATTCCGCCCCCGGCCAATTCCCCTGCGGCAGGAGCGGGAGCATCCCTGACAGTAGATGTCGTTTACGGAGACAGGCTTCACGTCAGGAACAACGCACCGATGAATTTCTTCGACCTGCATCTGACCGCTTCCGTAGGCACAGGTCAATCCCCTATCGGGGAATTCACGCTGCTCGGCAGGCTTTGGGGAACGGAACTTGAGGTCAAAAAGGGAGAGGCGCTGTTCGGCATATTCGACCATATGAGCACCTTCCTGTCCGAAAGCTGGACGGAAAAGCGCGCGCCCTACAGATGCTCGGAAGCCACATCGGCAGGCCCCGGCATCATTTACTCCCACAACGGATTCACGACGGGGGCATTCGTCTCGGCAACCCTTATAGGAGCCGCCACAACAGATTACTACAACGTATATGACCGCGACTACAACTTCGGCAGCGGATACAGCATCAAAAGCCTCAACACATTCGAAGCTTCCGAAGCATTCTCCGTGGCATTGAATTTCAGGCATTATCAGCTTTTCACTTTCTGGGGAGACAAGCCTACCGACATTCCAGACAGGCATTATGTCAACTCAATGGGCGACAACGGGACGACTCTTACGGAAGTCCTGAATCTGAAGGCAATCTTCAAACCCATCAAACATTTCGGAATCGAACTGAGTGCCTTCTTCATCCACCGCAGTTCGTTCTACAGGATACACCCTCCGGCAAAAGCATCACATCTCACGGCCGAACTGGGCCTGAGATATTGCTTGTAATCAAGAAATTGAAGGGATTTGAGCCACTTGTCAGGCTTGAACTGACGACCTTCGCGTTACGAATGCGATGCTCTACCGACTGAGCTAAAGTGGCAATGCGGATGCAAAGATAGAAAAAAAACTTAATATCCCAATCCCACTTATATATTCGCACCAACCGACAAGGCCGCGTAATCACCTATGGATTCGCCCAACGCGGCGGGAACCACACGGCATACCTTATTGGCGAGCGGCAGCGATTCCCGGTCCAGCACCTGCTGCATCAGGGGTTTGAAAACCTCCTCGTTACGGGCATAAATGCTCCCTATCACTATCACCTCCGGATTGATGATATCTATGAGAACAGACAGACCGACTCCCAGATATCTTGCGGAGATCGCATATATTTCCCGGGCCAGAGCATCTCCGGCATACATTGCCTCCGCGACCTTCTTTGCCGTTATGCCCTCTATATCGCCATCGGGACACCAGTCCACGGGAACTCCCATCTGCAAGCGCTCCCTCACCGCACTCTGGGCCAGTTGACGTATTCCCGAGCCGCTGCAGAACCCCTCGAACGAACCGGCCTTGCCGTAACCTACCGGACCGAAATCCGCCAGACGGATGTGTCCAAGTTCTCCGGCGTTGTCATTCGTGCCCGTATAAAGCCTCCCGTCCAGAATCAACCCGGCACCAAGTCCGGTACCGAAGGTCAGGAAAGCCATATTGCGTGTGCCCTTACCCGCCCCGAACGTCCACTCCGCAAGAGCGCAGGCGTTGGCATCATTATGAATGGCGGCTTTGACTCCGAATTCATCTGACAGAATCTTCACAATCGGAACATTGTCCCAACCCGGCAGGTTCGGTGGTGACATCACCACTCCCGAAGCGCTGTCAAGCGGCCCGCCGCAACTGATGCCTATAGAATATATATCGCTACAAGTCAAAGAATTGCGTTCAATCACCCTATGCAGGGCCGCCTTGATGTTCTCTATGGTTGCGGCACAATCCGTCGTCGCGAAACTTTCCTTGTCAAGCACCTCTATTTCCGACGGCCCGGCGCTGCGCCCGTATGTAACGGCGCACTTCGTTCCGCCGATATCCACTCCCAAAATATTCCTTGTTTCCATAATATTAAATAATATTTGTCATACTCTGTCAGATATTTGGCCCCTCCGGGACAAACTTTCTTTGGATTAATTGCCCCATCGGGGCCAAACACCTGACAGAACAGACTTCCTTCAAATCAATTGCCCCATCGGGGCCGAATACCTGACGTATCAAATCTAATGCTTCGGAGCATACTTGTACTCTGCAATCTTCTTATTGTCAACCATATTGAACACCTGCACCTTCAAACTGCCCCCCGCAACCTTCACATCCACCAGCGTCGGATACTCATCAACTGATTTCTCGCCCGTCATATGAGGACCGCCAGCTATGATTTCCGCCCAGGAATGGTCGAAGCAAGGTGCTTCATAACGGAATTTGTGCTGATGACCGGTGATGACCAGCTGGCAGCCGGCCTTTTCGAGGAGCGGACCCCACAACTGGAAACAGGCCCTCTGCCAATGGGCAAAATCGGTAGTATATCTCGGGTCTTTGTCGGCAGGATGGATATCTCCCGGGTTCTGGTCTCCCCTCGAATCATAGAGGGGAATGTGGCAGCAGGCCACCAGATAAGGAGCCGAGGCTATCTCCGGCCTCTTGAGAGCATCCTCCAGCCACAGTTTCTGAGCCTCGCGGTAAGGCTCGCTGTTGAAAAGTCCGCAGAAAATGGGATTGCTGTCAACCTTGTCTTCGGCAGTATCAAGCCCCACAATGGCTATGTCTCCCACCCTTACTGCAAAATTCCGTCCCAAATCCCAATCGCGGGAACTGCGCTCCTCCGGCTGACGGAACATCCAGACCTTTTCAAGATGCCTGTTGGCAAGTCCCCTGTTCTCGTGATTGCCGGGGCAGAACAGATAAGGTCTCGATGCCGCATAATCCTTGATTGAAACGTCCGGAGCAAGATAAACGGAAATCTGCTTGTCTATATCCTCGGCGGTGCTGATCATATCGCCGTTCGCCACAACGCACGCTGGATTCAACTTATCGATTTTCCGGTAAAGCGCATCATATGCATCCATCTTGGCGTGAACGTCATTGATGACGCAGAAATGGGACTTGACACTTTCTCCGGCAGTAGTGAAACTGTATATCCGGTCTCCGGCCTCAGAAGCCTCGACAATCATTTTGTGTCCGTGCACATAGTTGATTCTGTCGGCCCCGATACGGTAATAGTACTTCGTGGCAGGCTTGAGGCCCGTGAGTCTCACGAGCATTGCCTTGTCATTCATATCAGTAACCCTGAATCCGCCGCACTTTACAGTCTTCCCATCGCTCAAATCAGGCTTCAGCCCGTATGTCACGTATCCGTTCGCCATTGCCGACACGGCGAAAGCCACTCCAATGGAGGTTTCGGCGAAATTCTGGAGCATCGGAGCCGAAACAATGAGTTTACCGTCAGCGGGAGCATCCGTACTCTGCTCCTTCCGGTCCTGTTTCTCCCCGGACGCCATAGCATCCAATCCAAGGCCGAGCCCCACAGCGGCAACGGCCGAAGTTTTCAAAAAATCTCTTCTATCCATATCATTAAATTAATTTGCTTTCAAATACAGCACCCGGCTGGCATAATCCGACTTGAGATCCGACCTCACATCGTGCACGACGGGGGCGATTTCCAGGCCGTTCTCCATAAGGAACTTTCCGGAAAAACTCTTGCCCTCGAAAGAAAGCGGTTTGTCGTCTATCCTGTTGAGTTCCTCCACAGTGTACATCCTGTCCGGGTCAAGGCCCTGCATCTTCACACGCGGATAACGGCTGCCGTACAGGCTGTTTATCCTGTACCAATAGAATACGGCATCAGACTTGTTTTCAGCCACATACATAAGAGAGGCTATGCCAAGGTCATCATAAGGCGATACAAGTCTGTATATGTCTCCAAACTGTACGACGGGACGGATGCGCTTGTAATCTGCTATCACCTTCCGGCAGAAATCCCTGTCCGCCTCACTCATCCTGCTGGGCTGAATCTCCATTCCAAGCCGTGCGCTCATAGCCACGTCGCAGCGGAATTTCAAAGGAACAGCCCTGTGCGTCTGGTGGTTGGGAACGGCACTGATGTGTGAGGCCATTGCCATTGCAGGGAAGAAATAAGAAGAACCCCACTGCATATAGATGCGCTGGAGGGCATCGGTGTTGTCGCTTACCCAGAATTCGTCGAACCAGGGAAGCACGCCCCAGTTGGCCCGGCCTCCACCGCTTGCGCAGGCCTGAATCGTCAAATCGGGATACTTGGTACGGATCCTGTCAAGAGTCGCATACAAACCGTTCCAATAGGCCATTTCCAGATGGCTCTGATGTTTGAGCCGGTTGCTGCCGTACTCGCGCACGTTCATATTGGCATCCCACTTTATGTAATCGATGTCGGGATTCTCCGTCATCAGATTGTCAACCACGGAAAATACGAAATCCTGAACCGCAGGGTTGCCCAGATCGAGCACAAGCTGTGTGCCGCCACGTCCGGTGACGGGTTCCCTGTTGGCCGCATGAAGCACCCAATCGGGATGAGCCTCATACAGTTCCGACATTGTATTTGTCATTTCCGGTTCTATCCAGATGCCGAATCTGATGCCGTGGGCATCGGCGCGCTTCACCAGCCAGCCTATTCCGTTGGGAAGTTTCTTCCTGTCCACGAACCAGTCTCCCAGTCCCCTGTCATCGGTAATGCGGGCATATTTGCCTCCGAACCAGCCGTCATCCATAACGAAAAGTTCTCCGCCCATAGACGCGATGTCGGACATCATTCCGTCCATAGCGGGTTCGTTGATGTCAAAATAAACCCCTTCCCAACTGTTAAGGAGCACCTTCCTCTCCACGTTGCCGTGCGCCAGACGGTATTTCCTCCCCCATCTGTGGAAATTGCGTGACACGCCGCTCAAACCCTCATCCGAGAAAGAGTATGCCAACGCCGGAGTCTTCAATGTCTCGCCTGCGGCAAGATGGTATTCGGAATTGTCCGGGCATACGCCGGCCTGAAAAGTGGCATAATTGCTGTTGAAACAATTGAATTCCAGAACGTAGTTGCCGCCCCATTCCAATGCCGCCCCTATCACGCGTCCGCTGTTCTCCTGAGGCTTTCCGTCAAGGCTTATCATCGCCTCCGCCCGTGAAGTGTGTCCGTTCCGCACCCCGTCGATATTCTTCACCATCCTTATCCCTCTGGCAAGAGGTTCGGTGAGAAGGGTGCCCTCATTGCCCCAGGAGCCGTATTGCGTCACTGTCCATACATTTCCGACCCTTATCGGAAGGGTTCCGGACATATATCTGTTGACCACAATCTCCGAGCTGGCCTTTTTGCGGGCGACGGCATCGTTGCTGATTTCCGCCCAGGTTTCGAAAACGTCCTCCTTCCCGTAGGATTTGAAGAAGTTGCGCACCGTAACGGGGTAATGCCTGTCCCGGCTGGTGACCGTCAGCAGTTTACCCCCTTCCCATTCCGACACTTCGGTGCCGACGACGCAGAGGTCCAGAGTCCTGTTGCCGTCCGCCTGGGTTATGGAAATGGCGCAGGAACTCTCACCTTCGTCGCAATATGCGGAATATGCCTTGACAGGCCCGTATCCGGCGGCGGCGAGACCGGCGGCGTCATCGGCTCCGAGCCTCGGGCCGAAAAAGATGATACCCAGAGGGCGATTCCCGTCATTATCTACGACAAGGGATGTGTGTTCGGTGTTCAGCACTGTCTGCGCGAACATCGGGCCGCAAAGGAGAAGCAGCGAAAGACTGATGATTTTCTTCATACTGCGAATTTAACAAATTATTTATATATTTGCATCGGGAAAGTCGTACACGACCAGCTCCCTCCGAACTCCCCCAGGGCAGGAATGCAGCAAGGGTACGAGGTTGTAGCGGTGCGATGTGCTAAGCTTTCCCTTTTTTTATGAAATCTGACATTCTGATCATAGGAGGAGGCGCCTCCGGACTTATGGCGGCATACAGCGCCGCCAGAAATGCAGCCGACAACGGGAACGACATTCTCGTGACCGTTCTTGAGAAAATGCCGCGTCCCGGAAGAAAAATCATGATTACCGGCAAGGGGCGGTGCAACTTTACGAACGTCAAGGCGTGGAACGACTTCTCCGCCCACATCCGCAGCAATCCCAACTTCGTCAAATCCGCCTTCCATTCCCTCCCTTCGGAAAAAGTGGTCGGTTTTTTCGAAGGTTTCGGAGTAAAGACCGTAGTGGAACGCGGAGACCGCGCCTTCCCGGCATCGTACCACGCCTCCGACATTGTTGACGGCCTCGTAAACGCTTGTTATTCCGTAGGAGTAAAGATTATCACGGAATCGGAAGTCACCGGAATCACATTCCCCGGAAAAGAAGGCGGGGAATTCATTGCAACGCTGGCAACGGGAGACCGCTATTCGGGCAGGAGGCTCATCATCGCAACGGGAGGAATGAGTTATCCCGCCACAGGCAGCACCGGCGACGGCTACGGATGGGCACAGAACGCCGGGCACCGCATCACGCCCACTTTTCCCGCACTCACAGCCCTTGTGCCCAAAGGCTACAAAGACACAGCGCTCAAGGGACACATAGACCGCGGCACTCCCCTTTCCGAACTCGGGACAGCCCTTTGCGGCATACAGCTGAAGAACATCAACGTCACGCTGCGCATCGAAGGCAACGACACCGACACGGAATTCGGCGACATAGACTTCACGGACGGAGGCATCGAGGGACCCGTCGGTTTCCAACTGAGCCGCAAGGCCGTAAAAGCTATGGTCAACGGCTCCAAAGCCGCGCTTTCCCTGGACCTGAAAGCCGGAGTCGGCCTGACGGAACTCACGGAAAGGGTCAAGGAACTGTGGAAGGAAGTGGACAGGGATCCACGCAGCCGCAACCTCAGGGAAAAAGAAAAGTGCCGTATCCTTCTCGGTAAACTGATGCCCTGGGACCTTATTCCGGCTTTCAACGCAATGCATCCGGAAATCATCACCCTGGAACGCCGCGGACGCACGGACACCAAGGTGTGGATCAACCTCGTCAGCATTGCCAAAGCATTGAAGGACTGGACATTCGAATTGTCCGGATACGTCGGTTACGAGCGCGCCGTGGTCACAGCCGGAGGCGTCAGCACCGACGAAATCGTTGCCAAGACTATGGAATCGCGGCTTGTTCCCGGCCTGTATTTCTGCGGTGAAGTGACGGATATGGACTGCGACACCGGAGGATACAATCTTCAGGCGGCCTTCTGCACAGGCTCGCTGGCGGGGACCTCGGCATCCAAATCGCTCTGAATGCTTTAGCAAAAGTGATTTTTATTATATTTGCAAAAAAAAATTTTACAATGACAGCAATCATTATCATCGCCATCGCCGCAATCGTAGTTTTGTGGTTTATCGGAGTCCAGCGCAAACTGGTCAGCAAGGAAGAACTGTGCAAGAATGCAATGAGCCAGATAGGGGTCCAGCAGTCAAGCCGCTGGGATGCCCTCACAGCCCTTGCGGAACTCACCAAATCCTACAACGAGCACGAATACGGCACAATCAGGGACGTCATAGCCCAGAGGGCCAGCATAACCTCCGGCAGCAACGCCAAGGCCGCCGATGCCCAGGAAGATATGATGAACTCCGTCCTGAGCCGCATAGTAGCCGTCGCGGAGCAGTATCCCGAGCTCAAGGCAAGCGAGAACTACGGCAAAACAATGGACAGCGTCAATCTGTACGAGAATCAGGTGCGCACCAGCAGAATGGTCTATAACGACAGCGTCACCTCCTTCAACCGCATTGTGCGCCAGTTCCCCGATTCCATAGCCGCAAGCATCTTCGGATTCAGGGAGAAGGACTACCTCCAGGAAGTCAAGTCAAAGGCCGAGATGCCTTCAATGAAGATTTAAATGCGACTTCTCGCCCTATTCATCTACATTCTGGCTGAACTCCAGCCGGACGGAAGCGCCGTCATCACGGAGCAGTGGGACATTGACGCAAGCCGCGGCACCGAGATATACCTGACCCGCAACAATCTGGGGGACATTGAAATAAAGGACTTCTCGGTAAGCGGAGACGGCCAGGTCTTCATCAACGAAAACGGCTGGGACGTGAACCGCAGCCTTGAAGAGAAAGCGGGACGATGCGGCATCGTCCCCACGCGCAGCGGATACGAACTGTGCTGGGGAATAGGCTCTTACGGACATCACAACTTCATTGCCCGCTACACTATGACCAATGCCGTCAAGTCGCTGGACGACTATGACAAGTTCCATCTGCAAATGGTCTCCCCCGGCATCGAGCCCTCCCCCGATGAGGTCAGCATCAAAATTGCCGCCCCCGTGGCGCTGAGTGATGCCAACACAAGGATATGGGGCTTCGGCTTCGAAGGTACGTCAGGTTTCTCCGAAGACGGGAAAGTCGTGTTCCGCTCCACATCCCCATTCTCCCGCAACAGTTCCGCCATAGCGCTTCTGCGCTTCGACAAGGGCATTTTCAGTTCCAACAGCATTGAAGCGCACGGTTTTGACGAAGACCTGCAACGGGCTTTGGAAGGAGCGTCCTTCAGTGATGACGGGGAAGATGACAGGGAAGGCCTGTTCTTCGCCCTGTTATTTTTCTTCTTCGGCCTGTTCACGGTGATTGCGGCCGCATTTGCAAGAAAAAGGAACAGGGAGAAAATTCTGGGCTGCAACGGGAAGGACATCAAATGGTACAGGGATATCCCCTGCGACGGAGACGTCCTCAGCGCAAACTACATATTGGAACGGCTCGGGGAAGGAGGAAAGGACACCATAGCCTCGGCTATGATACTCAGGATGATAAACAACGGCATCATTCTGGTGTCGCACGACAGCCGCGACCGCATAGAAATGTCGTTCAATCCTTCCGCGGACACCGGCAGTCTGTCGGCATCCGAGCGCGGGCTGTATGATATGATGAAAGAAGCCAGCGGACGGGATATGATTCTGCAGCACAACGAGTTCAAAAGATGGTCCGTAAGACACACGTCCACAATAGCAAAATGGGCGGATTCTCTGAAGGATGAAGGACAGGACAGGATGACGGAGCGAGGTCAGATAAGCGGCAGGACTTTCCTGAAATCAGGTCAGGAGTGCGCCAGAAACCTTATCGGCTTCCGCAAATACCTCAAGGACTTCACTCTGGTGAATGAGCGCAGGAGCATTGAAGTCGGAGTCTGGCACGACCTGCTGGTATTCGCCGCCCTGTTCGGAATAGCGGAGAAAGTGGCGGAGGAACTTAAGGAAATCAACCCGAAGGCATTCGAAGAGACCTTCCTCGGGGAGCCGGACGTCACCTTCAGGACCATACGTATGACCCGCGCGATGGCAAGTTCCATAACCAATGCCAGAGCCGCACACGGTGCAGGAGCGTCACGCGGAGGATTCGGTGGAGTCACTTCCTTCGGAGGAGGCGGAGGCTTCAGCGGAGGCGGGTTCGGAGGAGGAGTCAGATAGAACGGAAATGAAAATTTGCATAGGACTTTCAGGAGGAGTTGACTCCAGCGTAGCCGCCCTGCTGCTCAAAAGGCAGGGTTATGACGTGTTCGCCATGTATATGCAGAACTGGCACGACATAGAAGGCACGCTTCACGGCGAATGTGAATGGGAGGAGGAGAAGTTCGTGGCGGAAATGGTCGCACGCAAGATTGGCATCCCCTTCTATTTCGTGGACCTCAGCAAAGAATATATGTCGCGCGTAGCCGATTATATGTTCGACGAATACGCCAGGGGACGCACCCCGAATCCGGATGTTCTGTGCAACTCGCAGATAAAGTTTGACGCATTCCTCAAAGCCGCCGGGCGCCTCGGAGCCGATATGGTCGCCACGGGCCATTACTGCCGCAAGCGGCAGGCCGCAGATGAGGACGGCAAGCCCGTTTTCGACGCTGAAGGCAATCCTGTATGGAGCATTCTGGAGGGAACGGACCTCAACAAATGCCAGGCATATTTCCTCTGCCAGCTCTCCCAGGAACAATTGTCCAAAGCCCTTTTCCCCATTGGAGACCTGGATAAGAAGGAGGTCAGGAGGATAGCGGCGGAAGCCGATCTTCCCAGTGCCGACAAGAAAGACTCGCAGGGCATCTGCTTCGTGGGCAAGGTTGACCTGCCCGTATTCCTGCAGCAGAAACTCAAATCCGAAGAAGGAGATGTGGTGGAAGTTTTCCCGGCATACTATGACAGTCACCCCGAGACTTTCGCCTCCCCTTACGACTATTCCGACATCGTATTCGAAACGGAGACATACCGCAGCGGCAGGAAGCACGTCAAAAAGACAAGATACAAGGCTCACCCCTGGGGTGCGGTGATCGGACGGCACGAAGGGGCCCAGTTCTACACTCTCGGCCAGAGAAAAGGCCTCGCCATCGGAGGCCACAAAAGCCCGCTCTTCGTGATAGGGACCGACATAGAGCGCAACGTCATCTACGTAGGAGAAGGGGAATCTCACCCCGGCCTCTTCCGTTCCGCCCTGAAAATCAATCCCGACGAAATCCACTGGATACGCCCCGACCTTGAACTGAAGCCCGGAGAGGAAGGTCGCTACAGGCTGCGTATCCGTTACCGCCAGGCCCTTCAGGGTGCAGTGCTCAAAAGGACAGAAGAAGGATTGTTCATAATTTTTGACGAGCCGCAGCGGAGCATCACTCCCGGCCAGTTTGCAGTCTGGTATGCGGACGACGGGACTTCCGCACCTGAAATGATAGGCAGCGGGGTTATTTCAGCCTGAATCAGCGTTCTGCGGCGCAGGCCTCCGCACAGCGTATGCCGTCTATGGCACTGGAAACTATGCCTCCGGAATAGCCGGCCCCCTCCCCGCAGGGATAGATGCCTGGCATCGAAACATATTCGAGAGTCCCGGGGTCGCGCGGAATCCTTACCGGGGATGATGTACGGGACTCGACTCCCAGCAGCAGAGCCGCATTGCTGAAATAATTGCGCATCTTCACCCTCGGAAACACTTTCCGCAGCCTTTCCGCCACCATAGGCGGCAGCAACTCGTGCAAAGGAGCGCTGATGGCTCCGGGATGATATGAAGTCTCCGGAACGGTCTTTGAGAGTCTGCCCTCGCAGAAATCCTGCATTCTCTGGGCGGGTGCCGCCATAGGGTTGTCGAAGGCTCCGTCCGTCGCCGGCACTTCCTTTCTCGATTTTGCCGAACATCTGACCGATTCGCAGTAATCGAACATCCTCCGCTCCACGGACTGTTGGAAGTCCATCAGACGGAAAGGGTCTTCACCGGGCACATCTTCCGGCTCTATCTGCACCACCACCCCGGCATTCGCAAACTTGCCGTTTCGCGCCGAATTCGACATTCCGTTGAGCACCACCGTACGCGGCTCGGTGGAAGAAGGCACCAGAATCCCCCCGGGGCACATACAGAAAGAAAATACTCCCCTTCCATCCACCTGTTCCACAAAAGAATATTCCGCCGCAGGCACGCCGGGTTTCCATTGTCCGTGATACTGGCACCAGTTTATCTTCTCCTGGGGATGTTCCACGCGCACTCCGAGCGCGAAGCCTTTGGCCTCCAATTTCCCTCCTGCGGAATGCAGCATTTCATATACGTCCCTGGCCGAATGTCCCGTAGCCAGAATTATCCTGTCCGAAAAGTATTCCCCGCCGTCCGAAGTCGCCACCCGGTATTCTCCACCGGCAATTTCCGTGATGGAAGTGACCTTCGCCCCGAAATGATATTCCCCACCGTGCTCAAGCACACATTTGCGGATATTCTCCACCACTATGGGAAGTTTGTCGGAGCCTATGTGCGGATGCGCATCGACGAGTATGTCGGGACTGGCCCCGAACCTCACCAGCTGATGCAGCACCTCGCGTATGTCTCCCCTTTTCGAAGACCTTGTATATAGTTTCCCATCAGAGAATGCCCCCGCGCCGCCTTCACCGTAACAGTAGTTGGATTCGGGGTTCACGGCGCCGGTCCTGGAAAGCGCAGCCATATCGTATTTGCGTCCGTGGACGTCCTTTCCGCGCTCCAGAACTACGGGTTTAAGCCCGAGAGTCAGCAGTTTCAGGGCGGCGAACATCCCGGCGGGGCCAGCCCCTACTACTATGACAGATTTTGCTTCCCCAACGTTCAAATACTCCGGCAGGACATATTCGGAATAATTGTCTTCCGGAGCATAAGCCTCGTACTGATAGCGCCATACCGGTTCCTTGCGGGCATCTATCGAGCGCTTTTTCAAAACCCACTTCAGTCCCCCGGCCTTTGCTTCGATTTCCTTCAGTCGCGGTTCGCGCGACAGAGGGCACGCTATTTCGAATTCTTTCATAGGAAATCAGCCATTCTTGAAACGGGAGCGACGTCCAACGGGGCCCTTTCTCCGGCCTTGTAGTGGAAATAACCGGCGATGGCAATCATAGCCGCATTGTCGGTAGTGAACTTGAATTCAGGCAGATAGGTATTCCATCCGCGTTTCTTCCCTTCCAAGGTTATCCTTTCCCGGAGTCCGCTGTTCGCGGACACGCCGCCGCCTATCGCCACCTCCTTTATTCCGGTCTGCCCGGCCGCCTTGATGAGTTTGTCCATCAGAATATCGATGAGGGCTTTCTGGAATGAGGCACAGATGTCCTCCTTGTTCTTCTCCATAAATTCGGGGTCGCGGGCCATCTCGTCCCTCACGAAATAAAGAAGCGACGTCTTGATGCCGCTGAAACTGTAGTCCAGCCCGGGGATGTGAGGCTTCGCGAACTTGAACCTGCCGGGGTCACCCTGTTTCGCCAGTCTGTCGATAACCGGGCCTCCGGGATAACCCAGTCCCATCATCTTGGAGCATTTGTCGAAGGCCTCCCCCACCGCATCGTCTATCGTCTGGCCCAGAATCTCGAAATGCAGGGGGTCGTCCACCCTCACTATCTGCGAATTGCCACCGCTTACGAGAAGGCAGAGATATGGGAACTCAGGCTCGCACACCGGTTTGTCCGGCTGACGGACGAAATTGGCCAGAATATGCCCCTGCAGATGGTTCACCATCACAATAGGGATATCGAGTGCTATTCCCAAAGTCTTTGCGAAAGAAGTTCCTACAAGCAGGGAGCCCAGCAGGCCCGGCCCCCTCGTGAACGCTATTGCCGTGAGGTCGGAAGCCCCGATGCCCGCTCTGGAGAGCGCTTCGCTCACAACCGGAACAATATTCAGTTCGTGGGCCCGCGAGGCCAGTTCCGGAACGACGCCTCCGTATGCGCGGTGGACGTCCTGCGACGCGATGACGTTGGAAAGCAGGTAACCGTCCCTTATGACGGCCGCCGATGTGTCATCGCAAGATGATTCTATTCCTAAAATAATGTCTGCCATAGTTCGGGAGGCAAATTTAACAAATAAAATCGTTATATTTGTTGATTGTATAATTGTCATTCAACAATGAAAATCAAGGACCCGGCAGGACGGACAGCAGGCATTGTCGCCATTGTTCTCATCGCCATCACGATGGTGACGGGCAATTCTGCCGTCCAGACCCGGCTGGTCCACATATTCACCGGGAAACTGAAAGATTCCATCAACGGAGAAATCCTTATCGGCAACATATCCGTCAAATCTTTCAGCACCATCGTGATCGACGACCTTGTCATCCTCGACAACGAACCGGCCCTGGATATTCACAATAAGGGATTCGCGCCTTCGGACACCCTGTTCAGGGCAGAAAAGGTTACGGGGAAATTCTCCCTCCGGAGCCTCTTTTCGGGCAAGGGTATGCATTTCAGCCGTTTCGAGATAGATGATGCCGTGTTCAATATGGTATCCGAAACCTCCGGCAACTGGAAAAATAACTACCAGCGCATATTCAGGACAGCGACAGCTCCGGAAGTTCCGGTTGCCGGCCCTCAAATCTTCGACATACGGAAACTGAGATTCAGAAATTTCAATTTCCGTATGATAGATATGACCAAGCCTGTCCACAAATACAAAGGGGCGGGGTTTGACTGGCAATATCTTGACCTGATGATATCCGAACTCAACGCCCGTGATGTCCGCTTCGGAGGAAGGAAGCTCACGCTCAATCTGACAGACCTGACATTCACAGAGGGGAACGGCTACGGGCCTGCACGGCTCAAGGGCGACTTCGACATAGGTATGGGGGATTTCATCATCAGAGACTTCCAGCTGACGGACAGCGGCACGGAACTCAATGTTCCCGACATCACGATGTCGTACAAGAACGCTTATTCATTCGCCGATTTCTCGAGGAAAGTACATTTCGACAACATACAGGTCGGCAGGTCCGAAGTGTCGGGTCAAACCTTGAACTCCATTTTAGGCCTGCTCCCCGGAAATTCTCTGGTGTTCGACGTGGAGACGCTTAATGTCAATGGGTACGTAAACGATTTGAACGTCAAATCATTTCGGCTTGTCGAACGCAACAGCGGCACATACATTGACCAAACAGGCAGAGTCTCCGGCCTTTGCACTTTCCCGGACGTGTTCATCGACAGCGGCATCAAACAGCTCAAGTTCACTTCATCCGGACTGGCCGCCCTGCTGCCTTCGCCGTCGGAAGGTACGGCGGCAAAAATGAGAAACTTCGCCCCCGGGGAAACTCTTCTTTTTTCGGGCAGGGCCTGCGGCCGTCTCAACGAACTCTCTGTCGATGCTGACCTGCGGCTTGGCACGGGGCGTTTCTCTTCCAAGGCGACAATCAGCAATCTGGGTGACAAAAAACGGAAGACGGAAATAAAGGGAATCGCAGAAACGGACAATTTCAATCTGGGCAAACTGCTCAACAAGAAAGCCCTCGGAGAATTCACCGCCTGTGCAGGTCTTCAGGCGATTCTGACGAAGGAAGAAACTTCCGTCCTGATAGACTCCTTCAAAATCGACAGATTGAACGCTTTGGGATATGATTATTCCGGCATCAAGGCAATGGGCAGAATGACGGGAAGAAATTTCGACGGAAAGATTGTATGCAACGATCCCAATCTTAATTTCCTTTTCCAGGGGATATGCAATTTCTCCACAAAAACACAGAATGCCCGGTACAATTTCTTCGCAAATCTCGCATACGCCGACCTGAAAGCCTTGAATCTGGACAGACGGGAAAACGTCGGGACATCCAGAGCATCCTGCCGGATGAGTTCGGACTTCCTGCGCATCGTAAAGGGAGACGGGACGGGCGACATCAAAATCAGGGATATAATCCTTGAGGATGACAACGGAGAACACCTGATTGGAGATGCAACGGTGGAATCCGGAACAGGTTCCGACGGCTATAGGATAAAGTTCAGCTCAAACTTCGCGGACGGATGGTTTTCCGGAACCGGCTCCATCCCCGGATTTGTCAAAGACCTCAAGTACGCCACGACACGCAGGCATCTCCCATCCCTGTATGCCTTAACCGACAGGGAAACCGAAAGAGAGACAGGGAACTACAGTGTGGATTTCTCCTTCCACGATTCAAGAGACCTGCTGTCTTTCATCAAACCGGGACTTTATATAGCGGATTCAACCGCATTCCACCTTGACCTCGGGAAGAATGGGAATCTGCTAGCTACCCTGGAGTCACCGAGACTCGCATTGTCCAGAAACTACCTCAGGAACTCCGTGACAAGTGTGGACAACACCGGCGGCATACTGCTGCTGACTTCGGCAAACGAGGAAGTGAGAGCAGCAGACCGCATTATGCACAACGCCAGGCTCAACGTTTCCGCAGAAAAGGATTCCGTCAGAATGGATCTCCTTTTTGACGGCAAAGACAAGGAAAGTGAATTCGGCGAAATCCACGCGGACGGATTGTTTTCGAGAGACTCCAAGGACTCTCTCGAGATTCTGCTGAGGCCGCTCCGGTCAAGCATACGCAACAAGGAAAGGATCTGGAACATTGCCAAGTCCTCCATCAGAATCAAGGGCGGCGACGTGGACGTTGACACTTTCCGTATTTCCAGCAATGTACAGGAACTCATAATAAAGGGAGGTTTGTCGAAATCAAGCCACGACAGCCTGAGCTTGGATTTGAAGAATATAGAACTTGGGATGGCACGCGGTTTCACCGCAAAAGACTATGGCATAGAGGGCAACGCCAACGGACACGCCGCCATTGTATCTCCCCTCGGGAAGGAGATGCAGATTTTCATCGACGTGCTCTGCGATTCACTCAAGGTCGGCAACCAGGACGTCGGAACAATGGCCTTATACGGCAATTGGGATAAAACCGACAGCAGACTCAATCTTGGCATCGAAGGAGAAAAGAACGGCGAAATTCCAATACTCGCCGGCGGATTCTTCGATCCTGACGAAAAAAAGATAAATTTCAATGCCAGACTGGACAAGTTCAATCTGGCCGTTGCCGAACCTCTGGTTGAAAAATTCATTTCGGATCCGAGAGGCTGCGCCAGCGGGGATATTCAGGTAAAAGGCAGCATAAATGCACCCCGGCTCAGCAGCAACAACCTCACACTCAAGGATGCCTCCTTCAGATTGCTGACCACTGGCGCGGCATACATCTTGAACGGGCCCATAGTACTCAACGGGAGAAGTCTGGAATTCAACGGAATAAGTCTTTCCGACGAGAAAGGAGGAAAAGGGCTGATGGACGGGAAACTCATTCTCGGGGAGGATGGCATTCCGTATATCGACGCCGGACTGCAAATGCAGGGGCTTCAACTTGCCAACCTTCAGGAAGGAAACAGGAACGGACTCTACGGGAATCTTGCGGCTGCAGGAAACGTCAGGGTAAAAGGGAAACTTGACGACCTCAACATAAGCGGCAGAGTCTCCACATTCGGTCCGGGCAACGTTCACGTGCCGCTCAATACGGCAACAGCCGCTACCAGCAGCGATCTGCTCAGCTTCAAGAAAAGCGCCGGAGACATCTACGTCGATCCGTACGAACTTATGTTGAACGAAAGGAAAAACTCAAAGCAGAAGCATAAGGGCAACGTACGTCTCAACCTCAGCATCACTGCCAACAGAGAGGTCAACGCAATGCTGGAGCTCAACAAATCCACGGGCAACGTGATTACCGCCAACGGAGACGGCAAGGTCAATCTGGATATGGAAACGGCAAGCGGGAAGACCAGTCTGACCGGAGACTACATCATACGGGGCGGAAGTTTTCACTTTGAAGTTCCGGGAATAGTCAAGAAGTCATTCGACCTGAAAGATGACAGCTCCGTAAAGTTCAACGGCGACATCAAGAACAGCACGATGGACATCAATGCGGTCTATAAACTCAAGACTTCCCTGTCGGCCCTGCTCTCGGACTCCACCTCCATTTCCACCCGACGCCCCGTGGAATGCACCATCAACCTTCGCGGCCAGCTTCAGAATCCCAGGATAAGTTTCGGAATAGAAGTGCCGGACCTCGATCCCAACAGCAAGACAAAAATGGCGGAGGCACTCAACACCGAAGACAAGATTCAAAGACAGTTCATCGCCCTTCTCGTTATGGGAACTTTCCTGCCCAACGAACAGTCGGGAGTCGTGAACGGAACCAACATCCTGTATTCCAACGTCGGCGAGATAATGTCCAACCAGCTCAACAACATCCTGCAGAAACTCGACATCCCGCTTGACCTCGGCCTGGGATACCAGCAGAACAAGGGAGGCACCGACATCTTCGACGTCGCAATCTCCACGCAGCTCTTCAACAACAGGGTCGAGATTGGAGGCACCGTGGGCAACAGGCAATACAAGACTTCCAAGAATCCGTATGGAGACGTTGTGGGAGACATAGACATATCCGTCAAACTGGACAAACAGGGGCAGGTCAAACTCAACCTGTTCTCTCACTCCGCCGACGAGTTCACGAGTTTCCTCGATTATTCACAGAGGAACGGCATAGGCGTGACTTATTCGCGGGAATACGACAATTTCTGGAAAATGCTGAAGGAAATATTCTCCAAGGAAAAAAAGAAGGAGCGGGAGGCAAGACGGGAGAAGAAAACGCTCAGAATAAAACAATGAAGATAGCTTTCCTGACACTCGGCTGCAAACTGAATTATGCCGAAACCTCCACCTATGAACGCGGATTCCGAAACGCGGGCTGGGAGGTCGTATCCTGGAAAGACAACGCTGACGTATATCTCGTCAACACCTGCTCCGTCACAGCCACGTCGGACAGCAAGTCACGAAACCTCATCCGCAAAGTCCACCGGGTAAACCCGAAAGCGGAAATACTCGTGACGGGCTGCAGCGCCGAACTCAGACGACCCGAAATAGAAGCCATCGAGGGTGTCACCCGGGTTTACGGAGCCACCGAAAAATCCCGTATCGTATCCGATTGCACCGGAATCACAGGCTCCACCGACACGGCAGGCGGCGTTTTTGCCGCATACAGCAGCGGAGAGCGCACCAGATCCTTCCTTAAGGTGCAGGACGGATGCGACAATTTCTGCAAATACTGCACTGTCCCCTACGCCAGAGGACGCAGCCGAAACGTTCCAATCTGCGAATGTGTGCGTATGGCTCGGGAAATCGCCGCTCTCGGGGTGAAGGAAATCGTCCTTACCGGTGTCAACACCGGAGATTTCGGACGCACAACCGGAGAAAGCTTCCCCGACCTGCTCAAGGCGCTCAATGAAGTGGAAGGCATAGAAAGATACCGGATTTCCAGCATAGAGCCCAACCTCATCACGGAGGAAATCATCGACTGGATTGCTTCGGGCACAAAATTCCAGCCTCATTTCCACATTCCGCTCCAGACCGGTTCCGACACGTTGCTCCGAAAGATGGGCCGGCGTTACGACACGGAATTCTTCCTGAGCCGCATCAATTATATCCGAAGCCGGATGGAAGGTCCCGGCAAGCCGAAGGTGTTTTTCGGGATAGACGTTATGGCGGGCCTTCCCGGCGAAACTGAAGAACTTTTCAACGAAACGCTTGATTTCATCAGAAAGCTTGCGCCTTCGTTCATACACGTCTTCCCCTACTCCAGACGCCCCGGCACCCCGGCCGCGGCGATGCCCGGTCAGGTAGGCGAGGAAGAAAAGTCACGGAGGGTGGAAATCCTTGAAGAATTGTGCCGTCAGCTTCAGGAATCATTCCTGCAGAGCAACAGAGGCATAAGGGAACAGGTCCTTTTCGAATCCAAAGACAAGGACGGGATGATGTCCGGCTACACCGGCAACTACATAAGAATCACCAGGCCGTACGACAAAAATCTCGTAGGCAAACTTGTTGAAACGACAATATGACAATATCCGAACAAAAAGCAAGACTCACGTTTCTGGGCACGGGAACGTCATCCGGCATTCCGATGCTGGGATGCAAGTGCGAAGTATGCCATTCCGGGGATCCGAAAGACAAAAGGCTCAGGGCATCCGCTCTTGTGGAGTACGGAGGGCTCAGCATTCTGGTTGACTGCGGCCCTGATTTCCGGGCACAGGCCATACGCGCCGGCATCACGCATCTTGACGGCATACTGCTGACTCACAATCATATGGACCACGTTGGCGGACTTGACGACACCCGGGCACTCAATCTGTGCGAAAGTCACCCGGTCAACATATATTGTGAGAAATATGTGGAGGACTCGCTTCGCCGTTCCTACGCTTATGCTTTCGCGGAACCGAGATACCAGGGAGCACCCGAATGGAAGATGCATACCATAGACAACCGTCCGTTCAAGGTATATTCCAATGCGGGAGATGAAGTCCTCAAATGGGAGAAAGGCTTCGGCTACCACCATCTCCCGGCAGAAAACGTGGAAGTCAAATCAGTGGAAGTCATACCCATACAAGGCTGGCACCTCAAGGAGAAGCAGATTTCCGTCCTCGGGTACAGGTTCGGCAACATCGCCTACCTCACGGATATGAACCTCATAGAAGACGAAGAATTCGAAAAGCTCAAGGGACTGGACGCCGTCACCATAAATTGCGTGAAACCCGGCCCGCACCATTCGCATTTCTCTCTTCAGGAATGTCTCGATTTCTTCGGAAGAGTCAATGCCAGAACCTCCTACATCACCCACCTTTCACACCTTCTCCCCTGCCACGAGGAATTCGAGCGCATGCTCCCGGAGAACGTTCACCCAGCCTACGACGGGCTCACAATTTGATATATGGGAAAACTCTACCTCATACCATCACCGCTTGGCGACAACGATCCGGCCGAAGTGCTTCCGGCATCGCTGCTCGCCCTGCTGCCCACATTGAAGCTTTTCATCGTGGAGGAGACCAGAACGGCACGTCGCTTCCTGTCACGCGCGGGCCTCAAGGGCCACATAGATGAACTGGAGTTCCACGAACTCAACGAGCATACGACCGCCGACGGAGTGGCCGCACTGCTGCCCCTTCTGGAGAACTCCGACGCGGGGCTCATCTCCGAAGCGGGATTGCCCGCCGTCGCCGACCCGGGAGCCGCCCTTGTTGCTCTCTGCCACAAAAAGGGAATTGAAGTGGTTCCTCTGGTAGGCCCTTCATCCCTTATGCTGGCCCTTATGGCGTCCGGACTCGACGGCCAGTCATTCGCCTTCCGGGGCTATCTCCCGGCCAAGACGGAAGAGCGCCGTTCCGCCCTGAAGGCCGTCGAAAAACAATCGGCCCAACTTCACCAGAGCGAAATCTTCATAGAAACTCCATACCGCAACGACTCGCTGTTCGCCGATATGAAAGCCGGGCTCTCCCCTTCCACGCGCATCTGCGTGGCGGCGGACATAACCCTGCCTGCGCAGTTCATCCGCACCAAAACAGTTGCCGAATGGCGCCGGGAGAAAGATTTCACCATCGGAAAAAGGCCCTGTGTATTCATAATTCTCGCATAATATGAAAAGATTTTCAATATTAGCCCTGCTGCTGGTCACAGCTTCCTGCATCAGACCTGTTGACCTCAGCTGCGAATATGTGAAGGATCCCGCCTGCGTGGATGCCTTCCAGCCGCGTCTGTCGTGGATAAACAAAGCCGTCCCGG
>JAKSKJ010000010.1 GCA_024401795.1 Bacteroidales bacterium
TACCGTTTCGACAGGGGAGGCCGGCTCGCCAAGGCAGAAAAGACGGCCAAAGCGGGGAAGGCAAGCCGTGACGATAAGGCGGGTCGAGGAAAACGCGGTGGACGCAGGGATGCGGGCGACAGTGCCGGAAGCATCTCCTGTGAGGAAGATGCAGTGCCTGTGCCGGAATCACCATTGGCCATAGAGGCTCCCAGAAAGGTGGATCCGGATAAATACAGGCAGGAATATAACGAAGAATTCCGCTTCAACCTCAGCCGGAACGTGATGACCAGAAACGGTGTGCCGTTTGTCACTTCTTTGAGAGGGGAGTCATATGCTTCTATAGCCGCAACCTATGGATTGTTCCTGAAGGAACTGCTTGCATTCAATGACCTGAAGTCCGAGGAGGAATTGAAGGAGGGGACAATAGTCTATATCCAGAAGAAGAAAAAGAATACCGGGAAAGACCTCGACAAATATATAGTCGATCACGATGGGGAAGACCTCCGGGAGATTTCCCAACGCTTCGGGGTCCGGTTGTCTTCAATCAACAAACTCAACGGTTTTGCCTCCGGCCACACTGTCCGTGAAGGCGACACCATTCTGCTCAGATGAAAACAAGACATATAATTTCGCCGATTGCCGCCATCGCCGTTGCGGTGATTGCTGTGTGTGTATGCAACTGGCTTAGGGACAACAGATTGCCCGGTTTTTCGGAACGGACGGAACTGTTCATTTACCCGGACACCCCTGTGTCGGAAATTCTTGACAGCCTTATTGCAAATGCCGGAGCGAGGTGGCCCGGGCGCTTGCCCAAGGTCTTCGGGAAGCATCAGGTCGCCACTTACTGCAAGCCCGGACATTATGTTGTTGAACCCGGTCACACTGCGGTCTATGTTGCCAGAATGCTTAACAACGGCTGGCAGACTCCGGTGAAGCTCGTCCTGTCCGGCACCCTCAGGAGAAGGGATGAGATAGCCCGCAAGATTTCCCTGCAGATGATGGTCGATTCCGCCGAGGTGCGGAAAGCGATGGATGACAGGGAATTTCTCAAGGAGTTCGGCTTTGCGCCGGAAAACGTATTCGCCCTGTTCGTCCCTGATACTTATGAAATGTATTGGACGGCTTCTGTCAAAGATATCTTCTCGAAGCAGAATGAAGCGTACCGTGCCTTCTGGACGGAAGAGAACAAGGCCAAGGCCTCCAAGCTCGGCCTGACGCAGATGGAGGTCTCCGTTCTGGCTTCCATCGTCAGCGGCGAAACTCACTTCGTGCCCGAAATGCCGAAGATAGCGGGTGTCTATCTCAACAGGCTTAAAAGGGGGATGAAGCTTCAGGCTGATCCCACGATAGCATTCTGCTATGATTATCAGGTGAACCGCATACTCAGGAGAATGCTCACCGTGGATTCTCCGTACAATACCTACAGATATGCCGGGCTTCCTCCCGCTCCCATCTATGTGCCCACCAGGAACACGCTCAATGCAGTGCTCAATCCCGACTTCGGCGGGGGCAACCTGTATTTCTGCGCAGACCCGTCTTTCGACGGTTCGCACAGGTTTGCGCGCACTTACGGCGAACATCTTAAAAATGCCCGAGCCTTCCAACGGGCGTTGAACGCGCGTGGCAGAAATAAATAAGCCGGGTGAGGACTAATCAGACCCTGCGGATTTTCAGGACCTGACGCAGGCCGCCAATCTTGGAAACTATCTTGTCGAGTTCCATACTGGACGGGACAAGCAGCCTGACGGATATTTCGTAGGTGCCCTGACGATTGTTCTCGTTGACGTTGAATGTTCTCATCGAGGCCTTGAACTGTCCGATGATATCCATTATGGATGCCAGAACGGAGTGGTCCAGTTCTGCCGAGACGTTAAGGGTGCATTGGAAATTGCTTGTCTCCGAATTGCTCTGCCACACGACCTTCTGGATGCGGTAGGGGTACTTTTCCAGGAGCCTTGCCGCATTGGGGCAGGAAATTCTGTGTATCTTGATGCCGGCGGTTCTGGTGACGAAGCCGAATACGTCATCCCCGAATACGGGGTTGCAGCATTTTGACATCTTGTAGTCCAGGCCCTTCACATTCTTCGCATTGAGCACCAGGATGTCATCGCCGGTGCCTCCGGTCTTGAACTGGGACCTCACGACGTGCTCATCCGCTGCGGTTTCTTCTTCCTCTTTTTCGTTATGCTTGAGGATGAAAGTCTTGATGTCATTGACATCTATCGTCTCTTCCGCAATGCCGGCCCAGAACGTTATGTTGGAGGTGATTTTCAGGCCCTTCATCATCTCTCTCATCATCTCGCCCGGGAATTCGAGCTTCCAGTTGCGAAGCCTGCGTTCCAGTATTTCACGGCCTTCCGCAGCCTTTTTCCTTTCCTCGGCATCAAGTTCCTGCCTGATCTTGGTGCGAGCCTTGGATGTGACCACCCAGTTCAGCCAGTCCTTCCCCGGATGCTGGTTCCTGGAGGTGAAAATCTCGACGCTGTCGCCTGTGTGGAGCTTTTCCTTGATGGGGACCGCTTTACCGTTCACCCTGCCGCCCGTGCACTTGCATCCGAGACCGCTGTGAATGCTGAAAGCGAAATCCAGCACGGAAGCCCCCTCGTGAAGGATTTTGAGTTCTCCCGTCGGGGTAAAGACGAATATCTCGTCTTTTGGAGGGGACGGCAGGTCCTCGATGTTCATCGCCTTTCCGTGCTCAAGAGTGTTGCGGACGGAAACCAGCCAATTGTCAAGAGTCCTTTCGCTCTTGATGCCCTTGTATGACCAGTGTGAGGCCAGCCCGCTTTCCGCAATGTCGTCCATACGTTTGGTGCGGATCTGGACCTCTATGTAGTTGCCAAGTTCGTTCTTGACCGTGATGTGCAGGGATTCGTAACCGTTGGGCTTGGGGTTTGTGAGCCAGTCGCGCAGACGTTTCGTGTCCGATTCGTATTTTTCGGTCACGAATCCGAACACCTTCCAGCACAGGTCCAGTTCTTCCTTGTGGTCCGTTGCCCCGTCTATGATGAAGCGGATGGCGAACACGTCAAACACCCCCTCGAACGGTACTTTCTGGACTTGCATCTTCCTGTATATGGAATATGCCGTCTTGGTGCGGACCTTGAGCTTGTAGCTTATGCCTTCCTCCGTCAGTTTCTTCTTGAGAGGCTCGATGAATTTCTCGGTAAGCCTCATTCTGTCCTGCTCGGTGGCTTTCAGTTTGTTGGTGATTGCCCTGTATTGCTCCGGGTCGGCGTATTTGAAGTAGATGTCTTCGAGTTCGCTTTTTATGTTGTACAGTCCCAACTGGTGCGCCAGGGGAATGTAGAGCATCAGGGTCTCCAGAATCTTCTGGTCCCTGGAAGACTTGGGAAATATGGCGAGGCTCCTCATTATCTCCAGACGGTCGGCTATCTTGATGACGGTGACCCTGGGGTCCGTGGAGTATTGGACTATGAGCTTCTTGTAGTTCTCGGCTTCCAGACGGGTGTCCTTGGGCTTGATGGTGGATATCCTGTTGAGGCCGTCCACAATGTTGAGTACACTTGAGGGAAACCCGCCAAGCGGAATATCCTTGTGGCACCTCGTGGCTTCGTGCAGATACACGGCCGCGATACTTTCATCCCCGAGGCCTATTTCATCCCGGATAATGGCGGCCACGGCATCGGGGTGCTCCATAAATGGCGCTCCGTTGCTTCTTGTCTCATCTTTCAGGACTTCTACGGCAATGGCCCTGGCCTGCTGAATCATTTGCTCTTCCATACTTTCAGATATTCCTGTAAAGCCCACATCTCGTCGCGGTAGTGCGCCGCAGCAGTGAAGTCAAGCTCGGCCGCGGCTTTTTTCATTCTGACCTTGTCTTCCGCCGCCATCTTCTCTATCTGCTCCCTGCTCATCGCCCTGATGACCGGATCCTGCAGGACGGCGGCCAGGTCGGCTGTAATGTAACCGTCCCTGTATGCGGCACCTTCCTCCCTGCGAGAATCGTGCCCGAATCCGACGCTCACGCTGCCTTTGCCGAGATCCGACGGATTGGGGATATAGACAGGGTCGTCGTAGGAGTTGGCGGCGCTCACCCTGCCCGTGGTACCGTTCGCGAGTCTGGGGTTGAGTTCGGACGCAAGGGCGTTCGCCTTCGTCTCTATCTGTTTGGGAGTGATGTGGTGGAGCTTGTTGTATTCGGTCTGTTTGCGTCGTCTGCGGTTGGTCTCGCGTATGGTTTCGTCCATGGCCTTGGTGACGTTGTCGGCATACATTATTACCTGGCCGTTCACGTTCCTGGCCGCACGCCCCGCAGTCTGGGTGAGAGCCCTGGCAGTGCGCAGAAAACCCTCCTTGTCGGCATCGAGTATGGCCACCAGCGACACGGAAGGTATGTCCAGGCCTTCTCTCAGCAGATTGACTCCCACAAGCACGTCGAACAGCCCCTGTTTGAAGTCCTCTATGATTTCAACCCTCTCCATAGTGTCCACGTCGGAGTGGATGTATCGTACGCGGATGCCTATGCGGCACAGGTATTCGTTGAGTTCTTCGGCCATACGCTTGGTAAGGGTGGTCACAAGCACCCGTTCGTCCTGCTCGCTGCGCCTGCGAATCTCTTCGACAAGGTCGTCCACCTGATTCTTCGTGGGTCTGACTTCAATCGGAGGGTCCAGAAGACCGGTGGGGCGCACCACCTGCTCCACCACCAGACCGCCGGATTTCTCAAGTTCGTAGTCTGCGGGCGTAGCGCTTACATACACTTTCTGGCCTGTCAGATGCTCGAACTCCTCAAACTTGAGCGGCCTGTTGTCGGCGGCTGCGGGCAGTCGGAATCCGTATTCCACCAGAATCGACTTGCGGCTGTGGTCGCCTCCGAACATGGCGTGAACCTGAGGGAGCGTGACGTGGCTCTCGTCAATGAAGGTTATGAAATCTTTCGGGAAATAGTCCAGAAGGCAGAAAGGGCGCTGGCCTTCCTTGCGTCCGTCGAAATACCTGGAATAATTCTCTATGCCGGGGCAGTAGCCCATCTCCTTTATCATCTCAAGGTCATACTCCACGCGCTGTTTCAGGCGTTTGGCTTCCAACCCCTTGCCTATGCTTTCAAAGTATTCTGTCTGCTTCACGAGATCGTCCTGAATATGGCTGACGGCGGCAATGGTGCGCTCTCTGGTGGTGACGAAGTTGTTGGCCGGGCAGATGCTGGCTTCTTCAAGTTCCTCCAGATGGGCTCCCGTCACGGGGTCTATCAGGCTCAGTCCGTCAACCTCGTCGCCGAAGAACTCTATTCTGACGGCCTCGTCGGAGCCTCCCATATATACGTCTATGGTGTCTCCGTGAACCCTGAAGGTGCCTCGCTTGAAGTCGATTTCCGTGCGGCTGTAAAGGGCGTCCACCAGTTTGTAGAGAAGGCCTGTCAGGCTCCTGGTCTCGCCCTTTCTGACCACTATGGTCTGTTCGTGGAAGTCGTCAGGGTTGCCTATGCCGTACAGGCAGCTGACGGAGGAGACCACTATCACGTCCCTGCGCCCGCTCATCAGTGCACTGGCGGCGCTGAGGCGGAGTTTGTCTATCTGGTCGTTGATGCTCAGGTCCTTTTCTATGTAAGTGTCGGTGGTGGGGATATAGGCCTCGGGCTGGTAATAGTCGTAGTAGGACACGAAATACTCCACGGCATTGTGCGGGAAGAATGACTTGAACTCGCCGTACAACTGGGCTGCCAGAGTCTTGTTGTGGCTCAGGACCAGGGCCGGCCTCTGCAGATTGGCAATCACGTTCGCCATCGTGAAGGTCTTGCCCGAACCCGTGACGCCCAGAAGGGTGACGTCGCTGACACCTTCGTTCAGTGCAGCGGACAACTGCCTTATGGCTTCCGGCTGGTCGCCGCCCGGCTTGTATTCGGATTCGAGTTGGAACTTCATCGAACGCTTGGATTACAGATTATTCCACCAAAGGCAGCAGATACTTCCACATCGCCTTCATTTCAGGGCCGGTGTTTCCAACATTGCCGGTGAGGACAATGACGGCGTTGTGCTCCGGAAGCACCATTACGAACTGACCGTGGGCCCCGTCAAGCCGGAAGCCTCCCACCGAATTCATCCAGACCTGATAGCCGTAGCCCATATTGAAATCGTTGTCCTGCAGTCCGGCTATCCTTTCCTCGCTGTACCCTTTGCCGTGATACTGACGTATCTGAACCTTGGTGGCTTCATCGAACCATTCGTCATTCAGGAGCCTCCTCCCATTCCAGACACCCCGGTTGAGCATAAAGATTCCCATCTTGGCCATGGATTCAGTCGGGAGATACAATCCCCAACCACCTGTATTATAACCTTCCGCACTCTTGTCCCAATGATATTTGCGGATATCCAGCGGTTTGAAGAGTTTTTCGTTCAGATAGTCCTCAAGCGACATTCCCGTGACGTTGGAGACCGCCACTCCGAGCAGATACGTATTCATGCTGTTGTATCTGTATTTCTCCCCGGGCATATTCTCAAAACCGCTTTCAAGCACCGTGAGCGCAGGAGTTTTCAATTTTCCGCAGCTGGTTTGACCTATCGGATCCGTTTTCAGGCCGGAGGACATCCTCAGAAGGTCATACAGCGTCAATCCTGCCAGGGTGTCACTGACATTCCGCGGCAATTGCTCCGGCTTCAGATAATCGACAAGTCTGCCTTTGACGTCAAGCAGTCCGTCCTGAACGGCAAAGCCGACGGCAGTAGCCGTAAATGTCTTGCTGGCCGACCAGCATATGTTCATAAAGTCCGGACCGTAGCAACAGTCATAATATTCAAGGATTTTCTTTCCGTCCTTGACAACCATTATGGAATTGAGTTCGGAGGTCGCCCAGATGAGCCTTATGGACTGCAGCATGGAATCCACAGCCGGATCTTCCGTTCTGTATTCCGCAGACTTGGGGAGATGGGTGCCGATGCCGCTGCATCCCGCAAGGAGGACAGCCGATGCGAGGATGACAAATGACTTTTTCATTGTTTTATGCCGTGGTGTAGTTGTCGAAATAGCCCTGGATGAGCACCACCGGTGTCCCTTTGTCGCCGGAACCGGAAGTGAGGTCACACAGAGAGCCGATAAGGTCGGTCAGCTGGCGCGGTGTGGTGCCTTCGGAAGCCATCTGCCCCTTGAGGTCGGCATCCTTTGCCCTGATACTCTCGGAAATGGCGTTTTTCAAGGCCTCGCCGCTCAAACCGGCAAACTGATTGTCGGCAAGATACTTGAGTTTCAATTCGTTGGGAGTGCCGCGGAGGCCGTCAGTGAATGCGGGTGACACTTCCGGGTCGGCCAGTTCCCATATCTTTCCCTGAGGATCCTTGAAGGCTCCGTCTCCATACACCATAACCTCTACGCATTTGCCGGTGGCATCGAGAATGCGTTTCTGAATGTCCAGCACCAGAGGACGGCAGTTCTGAGGGAACAGTTTCACCGTATCTTCCGTGGCCTTGTTGGAACCCAGAAGCCCGAAACGGGAATTGAATCCGCTGCCGTCAACGGAAGCCGTGAGGATGTCGTCCAGTCCGAGAACAATCTTCGCTCCGGCATCACGCAGGATGCGTTTGGTGCGCACCCGAGTGTGTATGTCGCAGGTTATGACCGTATCGGTATAGTTCAGTATGGTCGCGGGACGGTTGGCGAAAACAATCTCCACATCCGCTCCGCAGGCCTTGATGAGGTCTCCGTAATACTGCACGTAATCCACGCCCGTGAAGGGATGGGGATTCACCCCGAAGAGTTCGCGGTAGCGCTCCAATGTGAGCACGTCGGAATAGGGGTTCACTCCGGCCTCGTCCAGTTTGTCGAGACTCACAAGTTCATTCCCCACTTCGTCCGAAGGATAGCTGAGCATCAGCACCACCTTTTTGCAGGCGCTGGCGATGCCGCGAAGGCAGATTGCAAAACGGTTGCGGGACAATATCGGGAATATGACACCGACGGTACCGCCACCCGTCCTGGCCTTGACATCAGCGGCAATGGCATCCACGGATGCATAATTGCCCTGCGCGCGTGCCACCACCGACTCGGTGACGGCCACTACGTCCCTGTCTCTGATGCTGAACCCTTCGTCTGCGGCCGCATCGAGTACACTTTCCGTAACTATTTCTGCAAGATTGTCGCCCTCTCTGATAATGGGGCAACGGATACCGCGGGAGACTGTCCCGACTTTTCTTTCGTGATTTTTCATTTCACTTTTCTTAACAAACAAAGTTAATCCATATTGGGCAGAATAGCAAAAAAATCCCCGGGAAATGCATCAAAAGCAAAGCCCCGGGGAAATTTTTAATGAAGACGTGTCTTTAGATGAAGATGTACCTCAGGATAAACAGCGCGGCGAGAACCCACATCGTAGGAGTAATCTCCTTTGCCTTTCCTCCGATTGCATACATAAGCACGTAGGCGATGCATCCGAGAAGGATACCGTCGGATATGCTGTAGCAGCAGGGCATGAGGAGAAGGGTGAGGAATGCGGGGATGGACTCACGGTAGTTGAGCCAGTTGATCTTGGTGACAGGCTGCATCATCATCATACCCACGACGATGAGGGCGGGAGCCGTAGCGCAGGCGGGGATGGACAGGAAAACGCCGGAGAAGAGCAGCGCGATGCCGAAGCAGACTGCGGTGGTGAACGCGGTGAGACCTGTGCGGCCGCCGGAACCTACACCGGCTGAACTCTCGACGTATGTGGTGGTGGTGCTGGTGCCCAGGCAGGCGCCGGCTACAGTACCGATGGCGTCAGCCATGAACACTTTGTCGATACCGTCCACGTTACCCTGCTCATCCACGAATCCGGCTTTCTGGGAAACACCGATGACGGTTCCCATCGTGTCGAACATATCGATGAAGAGGAAGGTGAATACCACAACTACCATATCCCAGCTGAAGATGTCGTGCCACTGGAACTGGCAGAAAATGGGTGCTACGCTGTCGGGGGTGGAAACAATCTTGCCGCTGAACGTGGTGATTGCCGCTCCCGTTGCAGGGTCCTTGATGAAGAGTCCGATGACGGTGGTGGCAAGGATACCGATGAGGATACCTCCGCGGATGTGAAGCATGGCGAGAGAGCAGGAAATCACCAGACCGATGACTGCGAGCAATGCCTTTCCCTGGGTGATGTCACCGAGCGTTACGAGGGTGGCGTCTGAGTTGACCACGATGCCGGCGCTCTGGAGACCGATGAATGCGATGAAGAGACCGATGCCGGCTCCGATTGCATTCTTGAGCGTGACGGGGATGGAGTTGAGAATCCAGGTACGTACCTTGGTGGCGGAAAGGATGATGAAAATCACACCTTCAATCAGGACTGCCGTCAGTGCGAACTGCCAGGCATAGCCCATCGTGAGGCATACCGTGAACACAAAGAATGCATTCAGACCCATACCGGGGGCAAGTCCGAAGGGTTTCTTGGCGTAGAGAGCCATCACGAAGGTGGCAATCATTGCGGCAAGGGCGGTAGCGGTGAATACGGATCCGGTAGGCATTCCGGGGAGAGCACTGAAGATGGAAGGGTTGACGGCCAGGATGTAGGCCATCGTCAGGAAAGTGGTGATGCCGGCAACGATTTCCGTGCGGACACTGTGCTGCTTCGGGTCAAAGCCGAATGCTTTCTGAAGGAATGGACTCATATATGGTTCAGATTAGAATACCCATTTTGCACCGAGACAGGGACGGCACCAGAAACCCTGGGCGGAACCGAAGTCATAAGAGAGTTCAAGTTCTCCGCCGATGTTGAGGTTGGGGCAGCCGAAGTGCTGTCCTACACTGTACCAGAGCTGAGGCTCGGAGATGAACACGAAACTTGATTCTGCAGGAAGGGCGAGAGCCGCGCCTTTGTTGTCTGTGAAAAGAGTGTGCTTCTCTCCCCAGAAATCAGCGAAGCCGCTGAAACGGAGGCCCTGTACGCCGAAGAGATCCTGCATTCCCCAAACGAAGGTGAACTGAAGAGGAACGTTGCCCTGATTGCCCCAGATCTTCTTGTAGAGGAGCTTGAAATTGAAGGTGTTCTTGAAATCCTTTGAGTGAACGAAGAAATCGACACCTGCGAGGAGGGCGTGGTTGATGGGATAAGACCTGTAAACGCCGCCGTTATATTCTACCTGGAGGCTGAGGAAGTTGAGCGCTGAATTCTGCCAGAAGTTGAAGCAGCGTGCAATCTCCCAATATGATCCGCCGGGACGGTTCTGCTGGGGCTCAGCGGCGGTGCCGCCTTTCTGGGGGTTGTAGTCATAGTCCACAAAGAAGAAGGTGTTGCCCCAAGGGTCATTGTAGAAACCTTCGAGTGTGGTTGTCACAAGCTTGCGGTCCTTGCCGAAGTCATAGAAGACCTGAAGGTTGGTGGAGCCGTTGAACATTGTAGATTTCTCCTGAGCGGAAGCCTTTGTTCCGGGAAGGAGTGCGGCCATCATTGCGGCGGCGAAAACTAATTTTTTCATAGGTCTGTGTGTTTGTTAGGTTTATTCGTGTTCTTTGATTGCTATTATCGAGGTGAACTCCACATCTTTCGGGAATACCTCCCTCCGGGGGCAGTCCGTGAGGTCGATGATGCAGTTCATATAAACTTTTGACGGATTGAATTTGCTGACGAGCCGGTACGCGGCACCGATGGAACCGCCGGTCGCGAGGAGGTCGTCGTGTACCAGTACAACGTCATTCTCTGAAATGGCTCCGGTGTGAATCTCCACGGAGTCGGTGCCGTATTCCTTGGAATAGACTTCGACCACCTTGTCTGCGGGCAGTTTGCCGGGCTTGCGGGCAGGTACGAATCCCGCCCCGAGCCTTGTGGCAAGTATGGCGCCCAGCACGAATCCTCGGGACTCGATACCCACCACCTTGGTGATTCCCTTGTCCTTGTACAACTCATAAAGCCTGTCGGACAGTTCCTGAAGGCACTCCGCATCCTTGAATAGGGTGGTGACGTCCTGGAACATTATCCCCTTGATGGGAAAGTCGGGAATCACCCT
The DNA here is from genome assembly GCA_024401795.1 of Bacteroidales bacterium. Classification (GTDB taxonomy): domain Bacteria; phylum Bacteroidota; class Bacteroidia; order Bacteroidales; family UBA932; genus Cryptobacteroides. Next base: position 10,917 of record JAKSKJ010000010.1, read on the forward strand.
GATGTGTGATATCAACTGCTCCGTCGTCATTTTTTGTCCTCCGGTTTAAGCTTTACGGGACCGCCCTTGAGAGCCGCGGCCTCTTCAGGCATTTCCTCGTGCCAGGAAGGGTGACGGGTGGAACCGCCGAGGTTGACGGTGAGGTCCGCGCGTCTGTTCTCGCCCCATTCGTAGTCCTTGCCGGGGAGGAATGCGTTCATAATGATACCCACAACGGCTGCGATAGCAAGTCCGGAAAGGGATATCTTGCCAATCACTATGGCTCCGGGACCGTAGTTGACTCCGATGGCGAGAACCATGATGAGAGCGGCGATGAGGAGGTTGCGGGAGTAGGTGAGGTCAACCTTGTTCTCGACGAGGTTACGCACACCTACTGCGGAAATCATACCGTAGAGCACAAGGCTCACGCCTCCGATGGTCGCTGCGGGCATCACTGCCACGATGGCGGCGAATTTGGGACAGAAGGAGAAGATGATGGCCAGCACGGCCGCGATGCGGATGACGCGGGGGTCGAACACCTTGGTAAGGTTCAGGACACCGGTGTTCTCTCCGTAAGTGGTGTTGGCAGGTGCGCCGAACAGGGATGCGAGGGCGGTTGCGAGTCCGTCTCCCATAAGGGTGCGGTGCAGACCGGGATCCTCAAGATAATTGATGCCCGTTGTGGAGGAAATGGCGCACATATCGCCGATATGCTCCATCATTGTGGCGAGGGAAATCGGGATTATGGTGATGATGGCTGTTACTACAAGACCCCAGTTGGGATTGGCGAAGACCGAGAAGGCGGTATTCTTCATCTCGAACGGAGTTCCTATCCAGGATGCTTCCTTCACTGCGGTGAAATCCACCAGCCCGAAGCAGGCTGCCACTACGTAGGAGCCCACAACGCCGAGCAGGACGGGTACGATTCTGATCATTCCCTTGCCCCACAGGTTGCAGACAATGATTATGGCGACAGCAAGCATTGCAATCCACCAGTTGGTGCCGCAGTTGTTGAGGGCTGAGCCGGAAAGCGTCAGACCGATGGCGATGATGATGGGACCTGTGACCACGGGAGGGAAGTAGCGCATGACTCTCTTGACTCCGAAGAACTTGAACAGGGCGGCAAGAATGAGGTACACCAGTCCGGCGCAGAAAACACCGATGCAGGCGTAAGGGAGCGATGCGGCCTTGTCGAGGCCCTGGGTGGCTCCAATCTCAACGACGGCCGCGTAGCCTCCGATGAACGCAAACGAGGAGCCCAGGAATGCGGGGACCTTCAGTTTGGTGAGGAAATGGAAAAGCAGCGTGCCGAGTCCGGCGAAAAGAAGCGTGGCGCTGACGGAAAGTCCCGTGAGGGCCGGTACGAGAACGGTGGCTCCGAACATTGCGAACATGTGCTGGAGACCGAGCAGCAACATCCTGGGTTTCCCCAGAGTCCTGGCATCATAGATGCCCAATGGTTTAGTAATATCTGCCATAATATATAAAACGGATTAACCGAAGTACAAATCTACAGTTAATCCGTTTTGCGGTAAATATTCAATCCCCGCAGTTGTCAACAAGTTTTCAACAGTACTCGTCCCAGGCTTTTATGGCAAGGTCTTCCTCTCCCATATTGCAGAATGCCGTGATGTAGGCGGTGGCAAGACGCCTGTTGGTGATGAGGGGTACGTTGAAGTCTATTGCGGCGCGGCGCAGCTTGTACCCGTTGGTCAACTCGCCGGTGGAGAAGTCCTTGGGAATGTTGACTATCAGCTCCACAACGTGTTCGCTGATGAGGTCTATGGCTGCGGGATAGCCTTTCTTGCCTTCCTCGATTTCGCTGGGCCACAATGCTCTCAGGCAGGGTATGCCATTCTCCTGAAGGTATTTGAAGGTGCCGGAGGTGGCGTATATCCTGAAGCCCGAGTTGACAAGTTTCTGACAGGTGTCCATCATCACTGCTTTCTGGCGTGCGTTTCCGGAGGAAATGAGTACCGTCTTCTTGGGAATCCGGTGGCCGACGGAAATCATTGCCTTGAGGATGGCTTCGTCGAGGTTGTCGCCTATGCAGCCCACTTCTCCGGTGGAGGCCATATCGACGCCGAGCACCGGGTCTGCCTGTCCGAGGCGGGAGAATGAGAACTGGGATGCCTTGACTCCGACGTAGTCCAGCTCGAAGGCGTCGGTGGTGACGGGTGCCGGATGCTCTCCCAGCATGGCGCTTGTGGCAAGTTCTATGAAGTTGGTCTTGAGAATCTTGGAAACGAAGGGGAAACTTCTGGATGCGCGCAGGTTGCACTCAATCACCTTGATGAAGCCGGTGCCCACCAGGAACTGGATGTTGAAGGGGCCGGTGATGTCGAGGGCCTTTGCAATCTTGGACGCAATCTTGCGTATCTTCGCTGCGGTCACGCCGTAGAGCTTCTGCGGAGGGAACTGGATTGTTGCGTCTCCTGAATGCACCCCGGCGAACTCGATATGCTCGGATATGGCGTGGGCTATCAGCTTGCCTCCGTCCGCCACGGCGTCGAACTCCACTTCCTTGCATCTCTGCATAAAGGAACTGATGACCACGGGATGCTCCTCTGATACGTCAACGGCCATATCGAGGTATTTCCATAGATTGTCCTCATTGTAGCAGACGTTCATCGCCGCTCCGGAAAGGACGTATGAAGGCCTTACCAGGACGGGGAATCCGACTTCCGCCACAAACCTGTCAACGTCCTCCTTGGTGGTGAGCTCGCTCCAGCGCGGCTGGTCGATGCCGAGTTTGTCAACGATGGAAGAGAATTTGTTGCGGTCTTCAGCGCTGTCGATGGATTCTGCGGTGGTTCCGAGCAGTTTGATGCCCGCTTTCTCAAGAGGCAGGGCAAGGTTGTTGGGAATCTGGCCTCCCACGCTGACCACCACTCCGAAGGGATTCTCCAGGCGGCAGATGTCCATTACGATTTCGAAACTCAGTTCGTCGAAATAGAGCCTGTCGCAGACGTCGTAATCGGTGGATACGGTCTCGGGGTTGTAATTTATCATCACAGCCTTGTGATTCCTGGATCTTATGGTGTTGAGGGCGTTGACGCTGCACCAGTCGAATTCCACACTGCTTCCGATGCGGTACGCTCCGGAACCGAGGACGATGGCGGTGTTGCCGTCATCCGCGAAAGTTATATCGTCCTTGTCGCTGTTGTATGTGAGATACAGGTAGTTGCTGTCCTTGCCGTTGCCGAAGTCCAGCGTTTTGATTCTCTTGACAAAGGGTCTGAGGCCTTTGCTGAGCCTGAAATCGCTGATATCCTTTGCCTTGCATCCGAGCACGCGGCTTATCTGGATGTCGGAGAAACCGAGTTTCTTGGCCTCGACCAGAATGTCGGCAGTGAGGTTTTCAAGACTGCCGAGCTTCTCAAGTTTCTGATAGGTGGCTTCGATGTTGGCGAGCTTGCCGATGAACCACGGGTCAATCTTGGTAAGTTCGCAAACCTTTTCGGGGGAGTAGCCGGTCTCAAGGGCTGCGGCTATGGCGAACATACGGCTGTCAGTGGGGTGGGAGAGCGCGTATTCAAGGTCTTCGGCCTTGAAAGTCTTGTTGCATACGAAGCCGTGTGCACCCTGGCCAATCATTCTGAGGCCTTTCTGGATGGTCTCTTCGAAGCATTTGCCGATGGCCATAACCTCTCCTACGCTTTTCATAGTGGTGCCAATCTCGCGGGAGACCTTCTTGAATTTGGCAAGGTCCCAGCGGGGGAGTTTGCATACCACGTAGTCGACGGACGGGGGAGTGGAGGCATTGCCTATCTGTGCGAGGTCGTATCCGAGGCCTATCTTGGCGGCGACAAAGGCCAGCGGGTAGCCCGTAGCCTTGGAGGCAAGGGCGGAGGAACGGCTCAGACGCGCATTGACTTCAATGACGCGGTAGTCCATACTGCCATCTGGGGCGAAGGCGAACTGTATGTTGCACTCACCCACGATTCCGAGGTGACGGACTATTTTTATTGAAAGACTGTGAAGGAAGTCAAGTTCCTCCTTTGTGAGTGACTGGGTGGGGGCCACGACGATGCTCTCGCCGGTATGGATGCCGAGAGGGTCGAAGTTCTCCATATCGCAGATGACCAGGCAGTTGTCGCTGGCGTCGCGCACCACTTCGAATTCTATCTCCTTCCATCCCTTCAGAGATTTCTCGACCAGAAGTTGCGGTGAGAAGGTGAAGGACTTGCTGGCGGTGGCTTCAAGTTCAGCGCGGTTGTCGCAGAAGCCGGAGCCGAGTCCTCCCAGGGCGAACGCCGCGCGGAGGATCACGGGATAACCGATATTGTCGGCCGCCTCGGCTGCCTCTTCTATGGATTCCGCGGCGTGGGACTTGATGGTCTTGACGTTGATTTCGTCAAGCCTTTCCACGAAGAGCTCGCGGTCCTCGGTGTCGATGATGGTGGATACCGGAGTTCCGAGCACCCGGACGTTGTGGCTCTTGAGGAAGCCGCTCTTGTAGAGTTCGATGCCGCAGTTGAGGGCAGTCTGACCGCCAAAAGAAAGGAGAATCCCGTCGGGTTTCTCCTTCTCAATGATTTTCTCTACAAATTTCGGGGTTACGGGCAGGAAATAAATCTTGTCCGCCACACCTTCGGAGGTCTGGACCGTGGCGATGTTGGGGTTGACGAGGACGGTCCTGACACCTTCTTCGCGCATTGCCTTCAGAGCCTGTGCGCCGCTGTAGTCAAACTCGCCGGCCTGCCCTATCTTTAGGGCTCCGGAACCGAGTACAATCACTTTCTTGATGTCTTTCATATATTACCATTTTGCCGCTTCCTTCATTAGGGCGGCTATTTTATCGTTGCAAAGATTTCCTATGCTGCCTGCGTGCGTGTGTTCGGGTTTCCCTTCAAAGTGGAAACGGCCTTCGTTGACCTCGATGCCGACCTGGCGGTATGCATCCCTGAAGGGAACGCCCCGGAGCACTCTTCTGTTGACTTCCTCCACCGTGAAAAGGTTGTCGTAGAGGCTGTCCTCCAGGATGTCCTTCCTGACCTCGATGTTCTCAAGCATATAATATGTCATCTGCAGACAGTCGTGGGTGAGCTCAAGGGCGGGGAAGAGTATGTCCTTTAGTATCTGATAGTCACGATGATAACCGTGAATCAGGTTGCTGCACAGGAGGTTGATTTCGTTTTCCGTTGACAGAATCCTGTTGCACTTGGCCCTGATGAGTTCCCATACGTCGGGGTTCTTCTTGTGGGGCATTATGCTGGAACCCGTAGTGAGCGAGTCCGGGAAATGGATGAACCCGAAATTGGGGCACATATAGAGGCAGCAGTCGGAGGCCAGTTTGTTGAGGGTGAGGGCGAGGCAGCCTATGGCCGATGCCACGCACTTCTCCGATTTGCCACGGCTCATCTGCGCCGCCACGCTGTTGTAGTCGGGAGAGGCGAAGCCGAGAAGTTCCGTTGTCATTTCCCTGTCGAGAGGGAAGGAGTTGCCGTAGCCCGCCGCCGAACCCAGGGGGTTGCGGTTGATTACCCGGTATGCTCCGCCCAGCATATGCATATCGTTGACCAGAGCCTCGGCATAGGCGCCGAACCACAGGCCGAAGGACGACGGCATTGCAATCTGGGTATGGGTGTATCCCGGCAGAAGGATGTCCTTGTGCTTCTCGCTGAGGTTCTGCAGCAGGGTGAACAGTTCCTCCGTTTCGCGTCTGAACGCCAGAAGCTCATCCTTCAGGAACAGTTTGATGTCCACCAGTACCTGGTCGTTTCTGGAGCGCCCGGAGTGAATTTTCTTGCCCGTGTCGCCGAGCTTGCGGGTAAGCAGAAGCTCTATCTGTGAGTGGATGTCCTCCACGTCGTCTTCAAGCACAAAATTGCCGCTTTCAATGACAGCGGCTATTTCATCAAGTGCGGGGATAAGAATATTGAGATCTTCGGTGGAAAGAAGGCCGACGGACTCAAGCATCCGTATGTGGGCTTTGGAACCGATAACATCGTATCTGGCAAGCCTCTGATCGAGAATCCGGTCGTTGCCTACAGTGAACTTTTCAACCCTGTCGGTACAGGAGGTGCCTTTATTCCAGAGTGTGGCCATAGAAATTTTCTATAAAGGTAATATATTTTTCGATAGCTTCGTCAATTTCGCTGAAAAGAATGTATTCATTTGCGCGATGGGAACGTGAGGAATCGCCCGGCCCCATTTTTATGGCATCCTTCGAAGTCCTCATCCAGTTGGAGGTCGTGGGGGAGGAGAAGGTCTCTATGCCGAGGGCTCTGACGGTACGGAGGAGGGGAGAGCCTTCCGGAGTGGCCGATGAGCGGTTCGTCAGGTTCCTGGCCGTGAGCCTGCTCTTGCAGACAGCCTGGAGTTCCTCCAGAATTTCCTTGTTGTCGTACTGCTCCGTGGGCCTGATGTCCACCACGAAACTGCATCTGTCCGGAATCACGTTGTGGGTGCTTCCGGCCTGAATCTGCGTGACGTTCAGCCGGACTTGCCCCATTGTCGGTGATATTTTATTGAAATCGTGGCTTCTGAGCTTCTGAATGTCGTCGAGGGCGATGTAGAGGGCGTTCACCCCTTCGTTCCTTGCCGCATGTCCGCTGACACCTTCGGCCAGAGCGTCAAGTACCAGAAGTCCTCTTTCGCTTGTGGCGGCTTTCATCCCCGTGGGCTCGCCGAAAATCACCCAGTCCGCGTCCCTTGTCTCTTCCGGCCCTTCGGGGCCGAAGAGCATACTCGCTCCTCCCGCTCCCGACCTTTCCTCCTCGGTGCTGAGTGAGAGCACGAGGTTGAACGGCAGTTCCCTGTCCTGGAAATGACGGAAAGCGGCAATCATCGACACCACGCTTCCTCCGTCATCGTTCGAGCCGAGTCCGAATACGGTTCCTTCATCATCACCGGCATCGTAGGGATTGCGGGTGTATCCGTCGGCGGGGGCTACGGTGTCTGTATGGGCATCCAGCAGGAGGGTGGGAAGAGCCGCGTTATACCCTTTGCAGGCAGCCACTATGTTGTTGGCATAGCGCTTGGGAGCGAGTCCCCAGCCGTCAAGCGTACGGAAAAGAAGGTCCGCCACGGCTTCTTCGTGGAAAGACTCGGAAGGAACGCCCACCATTTGTCTGAGCAATGCTATGGAATCGGCTGTCAGTGCGTTCATAAACTTATTCTTGTGCCGCTGTCATCAGTGATGCGGCAGGCATTCTTGATAATCGCCCCGGCCGCTCCGTTCCTGACGGCATCTATGCAATTCTTTATCTTGGGTATCATTCCGTCGGCAATGGTTCCGTCTTCTCTCATTTTCCTGAAACCGGCTTCGTTTATGGAAGGAATGACGCTGCCGGGGTCGTTCCTGTCGGAAAGAACGCCGTCCAGTTCGAAGCAGCAGACAAGCTCCGCTCCGAGGGCGGAGGCGACGGAGGCCGCCACAGTGTCGGCGTTGGTGTTCAGCAGCTGCCCCTTGCCGTCGTGGTTGATGGCGCAGAGGACGGGCGTGAGACCAAGGTCAAGGAAGGACTTGAGGATTGACGTGTTTATGCTGGACGGGTTGACGTCGCCCACGAATCCGTAATCAACCACGGTGTTGCCGTCGGCCAGGGGTATCGGAGGCCTTTTCTCCGCCCTTATGACATCGGCGTCGCAGCCGGACAGCCCGATTGCATTGCATCCGTTCTTCTGGAGCATAGCCGTCAGCGTCTTGTTGCACCAGCCGGAATATGTCATCGTAACTGCCTTGAGGGTATCGGAGTCCGTGACGCGGCGGCCTTCTATCTTGACGGGCCGCTGACCGAGGGCTTTCTGGAGTTCCGATGCCATCACGCCCCCGCCGTGCACGAGGATTTTCGGGCCTTTGACAGATGCGAAATCCCTGCAGAACCTCTCCAGCATCACGCTGTCCTCAATGACGTTGCCGCCTATCTTGAAAATGCGTATCATAGGCTTTCCAACATTCTTTTCATAACCACCTGGGCCGAGACCTCGCGGTTGGCCGCTTCCGGAATCACAAGGCTTGTGGGCGCGTCTATCACGGAATCGGACACTATCATATTGCGGCGCACAGGCAGACAGTGCATAAAATAAGCATTGTTCGTGACGGCCATATGGCGGTCGTCCACGGTCCAGCCCATATCCTTCGACAGAATCTGCCCGTATCCGGAGGGGTCCGTGACGCCGGGGCAGCTCCAGTTCTTGGCATATACGAAATCGGCACCTTCGAGGGCCTTCATCTGGTCGTATTCCACCCTGGCCTTGCCGGCGAACTTCGGGTCCAGCTCGTATCCCTCAGGGTGAGTGATGACGAAATCCACGTCCGCCGCGTTCATCCATTCCGCAAAGGAATTGGGAACTGCTTGCGGAAGAGCCTTGGGGTGGGGCGCCCAGGTCATAACCACCTTCGGGCGGCTTTTTTTCTTGTATTCCTCTATCGTGATGAGGTCGGCGAATGCCTGGCAGGGGTGAACCGTAGCCGATTCGAGGCTGATGACGGGTTTCCCTCCGTATTCCAGGAACTGGCGCAGGACGGTTTCGTTGTAGTCGTATTCCCGGTCGGTGAGTCCGGCGAAAGACCTGATGCCGATGATGTCGCAGTAGCTTGTCATCACGGGGATGGCCTCGCGCAGATGCTCGCTCTTGTCGCCGTCCATCACTACGCCCATCTCGGTTTCCAGTTTCCAGCTGTCCTGTCCTATGTTCAGGACTATGGGGTTCATCCCCAGATTGAGGGCGGCTTTCTGGCTGCTGAGCCGTGTCCGCAGGCTGCTGTTGAAAAACACCAGCATTATGGTCCTGTTCTCTCCCAGCGATTTCCAGGCGAAGGGGGTGGCCTTCACCTGCTTTGCCTCTTCAAGCGCCTTGCCTAGGTCGCCTATGTCCTGAACGTGAAAAAATGATTTCATAATACCTCCCTGAGTGCTTTGATGAATGTATCAGCATCGTCCTTCGTGAGAACGAGGGGAGCGAGAAGTCTCACCATATTCTGCCCGGCCACGCCTGTGAAGATGTGCTTGCCGAACAGGAGTTCCCTGCGTATGTCGGCCACGCTTTCGTTGAACTCGATGCCTATCATAAGGCCGCGTCCCCGCACTTCCTTTATTCTGGGGGATGCGGGAATCCCGGATTTAAGGTATTCTCCCACCTCTCCGGCGTTCTCCACGAGCTTTTCGTCCCGTATTATGTCGATAACGGCATTGGCCGCCGCCATTGCGAGATAGTTGCCTCCGAAGGTGGTGCCGAGCAGGCCCTTTGAAGCCTTGAATGCCGGTGATATGAGGATGCCGCCGCAGGGAAAGCCGTTGGCTATGCCCTTGCCCATTGTGACGATGTCGGCCTTTATGCCTTCCCACTGGTGGGCGAAGAACTTTCCGCTGCGCCCGTAGCCGCTCTGTACCTCGTCCAGAACCAGGCATACGCCGTATTTGTCGCAGAGGCTCCTCAGAGTTCCAAGGAATCCGGGTGCGGGGATGTTGATGCCTCCACATCCCTGGATGCCTTCGATGATGACTGCCGCGACGTCACCTTTCTTCATTGCCGTCTCGACTGCGTCCGCATCGTTCAGGTCGCAGAAGGTCACTTTGTGCGTGGCGTTGAAGGGTGATACTATCTTTGGATTGTCCGTCACGGCTACGGCACCTGAGGTGCGTCCGTGGAAACTTTTGTGAAATGCTATTATGCGGTCCTTTCCGGTGTGGAAGGAGGCGAGCTTCAGGGCGTTCTCGTTGGACTCTGCACCGCTGTTGTCGAGGAACAGGCTGTATTCCGGATATCCGCTGAGTTCACCCAGCTTGTGGGCAAGTTCCACCTGAAGGGGATTGCGTACGCTGTTGGAGTAGAAGCCTATGCAGTCCAGTTGCTCTTTCAGGGCCTTGACATACCGTGGGTGGCTGTGACCCACAGAGATGACGGCGTGGCCGCCGTAGAGGTCGAGATATTCCTGCCCCTTGTCATCCCAGACCCTGCAACCCTGCGCCCTTACCGGGGTAACGTCGAACAGACTGTAAACGTCAAATAGTTCCATATCGTTGTCTTAGAAGGCTGATGCCTTGAGTTTTAAACCTGTGTTCTCCGGGAGCCCGAAGATGATGTTCATATTCTGCACCGCCTGCCCGCTGGCTCCCTTGAGCAGGTTGTCTATGACGGATGAGATAACCAGTTTGCCGCCGTGCTTCTCCACGTGCACAAGGCATTTGTTGGTGTTGACCACCTGCTTGAGGTCCACGGGGAAATCGACCGCGAAAGTGAATGCCGCATCCTTGTAATATTCTTTGTATAAATTGCGGGCTTCCTCTTCGGTGAGTTCGCAGTCGGTATAGACGCTTGCGAAGATGCCGCGCGCAAAATCGCCGCGGACCGGGACGAAGTTCAGCTGGATTCCGGTGTATGCCGTGCCGGGGCAGTCTGCCTCGGACGGCCGTGCCACCCTCGGCACTGTAAGAGGGGGGACCGCTTGCGGTGGGGCCGAGCAAAGCGAGGCGTCGTACGGGGCAGACTGCCCCAGCACGGCTGTGAGGTTCCGGCAAATCTCGATGAGGTGCTGGTGCTCGAAGACTTTGTAGGTGGAGA
>JAKSKJ010000100.1 GCA_024401795.1 Bacteroidales bacterium
CATATGCGGCGGGAGAGGTCGATTCCCTGAAAGTATTTTTCAAACAGCTCCCGGAAGGAACCGAAAGGCCCAAAGTCGGCGTAGTCCTCGCCGGAGGCGGAGCCAAAGGTGCCGCTCATATCGGAGTGCTGATGTACCTTGAAGAGATGGGCATTCCGGTAGATTACGTTGCAGGGACAAGTATGGGCTCCATTATCGGAGGTCTGTATGCGCTTGGCTATACACCGATGGAGATGAACGAAATAATCAAGAATGTGGACTGGTCATTCTATATGAGCAATTCGGTGGAGCGCAGAGATATGTCGATGCAGAGAAAGGAGCGCACGAATTCATACATTCTGTCGATACCGTTCGGAACTGAAAGCAGAAAGAAGGAAAACGAGAACACACTCGAAAAGGCAAGGAATTACCTTAACCTTTCGGGAGAAATAATCAACGATGAACGCAGCAGCGGTCTGATGAATTCCCTTCCGTCCGGATTCATCAACGGCAACAACCTCATCAACCTCTTCAACGACCTCAGCGTCGGGTATCAGGATTCCATAGACTTCAAGAATCTTCCGATACCCTACGCCTGCGTCACCACCGATATGCTCGACGGCAGCGAGAACGTTCTCAGAAGCGGCAAGATAGCATATGCAATGCGCTCGTCAATGGCCATTCCGATAGTATTCTCCCCCGTCGAATACGGGGACAAACTGCTTGTGGACGGAGGAATGGTGAACAACTTCCCCACCGATATATGCCGTGAAATGGGGGCCGACATCATCATCGGTGTGGAACTGGTCAAGGGATTCAAGGTCGATCGTCAGGAAATCAAATCGCTTCCGGGAATGCTCAGTCAGCTTATGTCCATAGTTACTTCCGGCCATAATTCCGACAACCGCCAGATTTGCGACGTGTATATCCGTCCCGACGTATCGGGTTACGGCACAATGAGTTTCGACGCGGCCAGCATTGACTCTCTGGTTGCACGAGGGTATAACGAGGCCGTCAAATACCACGATATGCTGACCCTTGTCAAGACTGCCGTGGACATCAACGGACCCGTTTCAAAAACCCTTCAGGCCCCACCTGCAAAATACCTGAACAACAGCAAAATACGCTTTTCATCAGTGGTCAACAACCATATCGATGACAATATGGAAAAATGGCTGGACCGCAAATGGGGCATCCGGAAGAATACAGACCTGACTCCAAAGGAATTCCACAGGTCCATAACAAGAATGATGGGAACCGGCTTTTTCGATGCCGTAACCTACAATATCAGCAATGATGAAGAGAATGAAGGCTCATATAAGCTTACCATCAACAGCGATGATGCGGAACCCCACAGAATAGATCTGGGAATCCGGGGAGATTCGGAAGAAGCGGTAGCCATCGGGGTAAGAGTCGGGTTCAACGAAAACAAGGTATCGGGGTTCAAAGCCTCCGTCACCGGAAAGCTTTCGTACAATCCCCGCCTCGAGGCCAAAGCGGCTCTCGCGCTCCAATCCCTCTTCAACCTGAATCTGCAATACAGGTTCAATTTATCCCATATCCGCTCGTTCGACAACAATCAGTCCTTCTATTACCTCAGGGAAACTGACAATATGTTCAGATTCTTCATATCCCAGTTCTACTCAAGGAATCTGGCTCCTTCCATAGGAGTCGAATACCATCAGCTGAAGATGGAACCGTTCGTCAATCTGATGACTGCGGGACTGGCCGACTCTCTTTCGAGGAATGCAGCCATATTCGGGCAGTTGGTATATGACAACCTGAACAGGACTTCGTTTCCCACAAAAGGAATCAAGACATCACTTTTGTTCAAATACAGGTTCTACACAAAGGACGATGCCCACTACATAGACCCCATATTCATTGATGCGCCGCATAACGGAGACATTATGTTCACAATGAACTCATATATCACCCCCGGAAGCGGGAATTTCACGTTCATCCCACAGCTTTACCATCGCAGCATCATATGTGACGGAAAATACAACACCAGCATAATCAATATGTTCGGCGGCATGGAGCAGGGGCGGTACACCTATCAGCAGCTGCCGTTCGTCGGAGTTATCGGAGCAGAATTGATACGTCTCAAGAATATATCCATTGCCAGATGCGATTTGAGATGGAACTTCACGGGCAAGCATTACCTGACGGGAATGGTCAACTATCTGACAGGAGGCGATTCGTTCCGGGATTATTTCAACGAAGAAAGAGGTCTTTCGAATTGGGGAGCCGGATTGCAGTATTCCTACGACAGTAAAATCGGACCGCTCTCCATAGACGCACACTGGTCTGACATCCAGAAATTCGGCGTATATCTTTCAGCCGGATATTACTTCTGAGCCAACGGTGATTATGCTTGAAGAAGAGCAGGATACGGGAGTCGGACCCGCCTCCTCGGCTTGGGAAGCCGATGCACTACCGATGTGCTAATCCTGCTTGACGGATGCAAAGATAGTGAAATTATCCAAGCAAACAACTATTTCCACATATATTCCGAAATTCCCTGCAAGCCTTCGACCCCATAGTATGAGGCCACGATATCCCCTTTCAGATATACCTTTCGCCCAAGATTTTCCGGATGATCCACGAGATTGAGCGCATCACGTACATCCCCCTTCGAAAGCTGCACTGAAAGACAGGCCTGCTTGTCGCGGCAGGACGTTTTGGACGCCAGCACAATGTTGGTCCTGGAAGTGAAGGGCGCATCGAAAGAACATTTGGAACTGGACAGGTCTCCACCCACTATGTATCCGTAAACCCACACGTCTGTGGCTCCGGCGTTTGCCTTGGCCTGTGTCACGTTCAAGGCTTCCGACACATCGGATTCCGATGCACCGGACCCCATCTCATAATTCTCGGAAATCCAGTTGCGGGAAGTATCCACCTGAATATCCACGCATCCCTTGGTCTGACCGTCAACCCCGGAAGTGACGTTGACCACGAGTACCTGCCGGGATTCAAGCATACGGGTGAACAGCGTCACTTCCGAGGGACCGTTGTTGAGTATCACCGACACAAGTCCCGGTTTGAAATAGGCAATCCTCGTTTCGGAGTATCCGTACATCAGTTTCCCGAAGCCCGATTTGACCATCAGCGCTCCGTTGGGATAGGATGACTGGAAATCCCTGTCGATTTTCAGCCTTATGCCGGCATTCTGCTGCACACATTCCAGAAGCACGTCGGATGTCTGCCCTGCCGACACTACCGCCTTCTTGGTATCCCCATACTGGGGCGCATCGAAAAGGGGCTCTTTGAACTCCCTTGAAACCGCACTGACGGTGTAACTTCCCGGATCCGCAATTATTGTCTCCGGAGCATCACCGTACTTTCCATAATAAATGCTCCCGCCCTCCGCATCCGTGACAGACAGAATGAAGTCTTCCTTGTCCGGCACGGCGGCTTTTTCATCCAGAAACCTTACATTCAGATAACCTTTCCCCGTCTCCGGCTGTCTGAAAACGCTGTCACACGAAACCGCCGGCAGTGCAAATGCAGGCACAAGTGCCAAATAGGCGATAGAACTCTTTCTCATATCCTTTTCACATTTTTGAATTACGCCGGCAATATATTGCAATAAAACGTCAATCAAGTTAAGAAACAGATATTTTTTTCTTAATTTTGAAGGTATGAAAAAATTTATCCCCGTTTCAGCAGCCCTGGCGCTTATTCTGGCTGTCAATTCGTGCAGCAACAATTTCAAGGAACTCCGTGAAGGTTTCGACTGCCCTCCGGCCGACTGCCGTCCCCTCGTGTGGTGGCACTGGATGGACGGGAACATCACCAAAGAAGGAATCAGAAAAGATTTCGAATGGTTGCACCGCTCTGGCATATCGGGCGTGTTCCTTTTCGACGCCGGGATGAACTTTCCCCGGATTGTGGACAACAGGCTTTCCTATATGTCTCCCGGGTGGAAGGATGCATTCCATTACACAGTGGACCTGGCAGATTCTCTGGGAATGACGGTGGGCATAGCGAGTTCCCCGGGATGGAGCCTCACCGGAGGCCCCTGGGTGAGCGAGGATGACGCACAGAAGAAAATCGTCTGGAGCGAAATCAAGGTGGAAGGCGGAGCGGCTTTTCACGGCACCCTCCCGGAGCCGCCGAGCGTGGCGGGACAGTACCAGGACGAGCCGGAATTTCCCAATGACCCGGACAAATACCGCCATTACCGGGATCTCTACGTGATTGCCGTCAAATGTCCGCAGGCAGACACCGCCAGAATCAGGGAATCCGCCGTCAAGGGAGGTTTCAAGATGAATTACAAGGTCAGCGACAACTTCCCTACTCCCGACACCGACGACGTAACTCCCGTTGACGGAGTCATCGACCTTACCGCACAATACGTCAACGGCACTCTGGACTGGAACGTACCGGAGGGCAGATGGAAAATCTTCCGTTTCGGATACAGCCTTCTCGGTCACGTCAACGGCCCGGCCACCAAGGAAGCCACGGGCCTGGAGGTTGACAAAATGGACCGTGACGCCGTGATGAGGTATTACGACAACTATTTCCGGATGTACGGAAGCGCCCTCGCCGAAAGCGGTGACATACCCGTCGAAAAGGCCCTGAAAGGACGAATCGCAGCCATAGA
>JAKSKJ010000101.1 GCA_024401795.1 Bacteroidales bacterium
CTTTTCGTCGGGAGAAAGGAACTGTCCGGAGGTAGGATTGGCGAAGACAGTTCATATGGTCTTACCGAACAGTTGGTGAGCCTGGGCTTTTCAACCTCAAGAATGAAAACCGGCACCCCACCCAGAATTGACATTACCACTGTCGATCTTTCAAAACTTCCGATTCAATATGGAGATGAAGATCCGGAACGCTTTTCTTTTCTTCCCCTTCCTTCCCGCATTCAGGAAGGAGCAACGCAAATGCAATGTTATATATTGCATACAAATACCGAGGTTCACGAAATATTGAAATCCGGATTCGCCGACTCTCCTCTTTTCACCGGCCTCATTCACGGGAAGGGTCCCCGTTACTGTCCCAGCATAGAAGATAAGCTTAGAGTCTTTCCGGACAATGACGCCCATCAGCTTTTTCTGGAGCCGGAAGGACTTCATATCAACGAGTATTATCTTCAAGGTTTCTCTTCGTCTCTGCCCTTCGATATCCAGCTTGACGCTATGCGTCATATCAGAGGTCTGGAAAATGCGAAAGTCTTCAGGCCTGCCTACGCTGTGGAATATGATTATTTCGATCCTACACAATTGAAGCCTTCGCTTGAACTCAAGACTATGGAGAATCTGTTCTTCGCCGGCCAGATAAACGGAACTACCGGATATGAGGAAGCGGCGGCGCAGGGATTGATGGCCGGCATCAACGCTCATTTGAAAATCAATGGTAAGTCCGCTCTTGTACTGTCCAGGGATAGTTCCTATATAGGAGTCCTGATAGATGATCTTGTTACCAAAGGAGTGGACGAACCTTACAGGATGTTTACTTCAAGGGCAGAATACCGAATACTCCTGAGACAGGACAACGCTGACCTGAGGCTTACTCCTATAGGCCGTTCGGTCGGGCTTGCATCGGAGGAGAGGTATGAACATTGTGTCGCCAAATACCGGGATGCGGATATTCTGTCGGCCTATTGCGACACAACGAACATAACTGCTGAAAAGGCCAATCCTTATCTTGAACGTATAGGTTCCGCTACCATCAAAGACTCAAAGAAGATTTCCGACCTGGCTCTTCGTCCTGAAGTAAAACTTGCCGATTTGCTTGCGATTGTTCCACGTGGAACATTTTCTCGGGAGGTCATCGATTCAGTCGAAATCAATTTGAAATACAGAGGCTATATCGACAGAGAAAAACGGAATGCTGACAAAATTTCTCATTTGGAGAATCTGATTATTCCGAAAAATTTTGATTTCGACAAAGTGTCCGGACTGACTATCGAATGCAGGCAGAAATTGAAAAAATATAATCCGGGAACCATAGCTCAGGCTTCCCGGATTTCAGGCGTTTCGCCCTCTGATATTTCAGTATTGCTGGTATATTTCGGAAGATAGTTCCACGTGGAACATTTCCCGGAAAATCCTTACAGCATTTGCAGGGCTGACTTGATAATCTGCTCTACAGATGCCTTGGGGTTGGCTTTCAGTATGGCTTGAATGGCCTTGCTGACATTGGGCTTGGAGAAACCGAGCATTACGAGTGCGGAACTTGCCTCTTCCACAACAGCGCTGTCCGGTGATGAAAACAGCATCTCAGCTCCGCTGCCATCACCCTTTACAATCTTGTCCTTCAGTTCAAGAATCATCCTTTGTGCACTCTTCAATCCGATGCCCTTTATCGATTTGAGCGTATTGACGTTCTCTGAAAGAATTGCGTCACGCAGTTCGTCCGGACTGAGGGAAGACAGAATCATTCTCGCAGAAGCGGCTCCCATTCCCGATACGCTTGTTATCAGTTGGAAAAGTTCCCTTTCTGATTTGCTTGCAAAACCGTAGTCTGTCTGAATGCCGTCTCTCTGGTTCATCTGGCTTTGGATGAATACCACGGCTTCCTTCTTGCCGTCAAGCGCCGCATAGGTCTGGAGGGAAATCTCAATGCTGTAGCCGATGCCGTTATTCTCAATAACGATTCTCGTTGGAGTGAGTTCGGCAATTTTACCTGAAATGTAATCTATCATATCGCAAAACTACACAAAAAATGTTAAATTTGCGCTTATGAAAGAGTGGTTTTCACAACTGGACGAAAAAGTCTATGGCAAGCCCCTTGTTTATCTTGACAATGCGGCCACTTCCCTGCGTCCCCGGTCGGTGATAGACAAGTGGACGGAGATGTCCGTGAAGAATAACTCCAATCTGCACAGAGCGGTGCACTACACTGCCTCAAAGGCCACGGAAGAATACGAGAATGCAAGGAAGCAGGTGGCTGATTTCATCGGCGCAAAGCCCTCCCGGATTGTCTTCACTTCCGGAACTACGGCATCCATCAATCTTCTGGCGTTTTCCTTCGGTGAGTGTTGCGTGAGAGAAGGAGACGAGATAATTATAGCGGAATGTGAGCACCATTCGGACATTGTGCCCTGGCAATTGCTTTGCCAGAGGAAGAAGGCTGTCATAAAGGTCCTTCCCGTAGATGAAACGGGCCATTTGTGCGTTGACCGTCTTCCGTCTCTGCTCACTGAAAAAACAAGGATTGTCTGCGTATCTCACGTTTCCAATGTGCTCGGCATAGTCAATCCGATATCGAAGATAGTGGATATCTGTCACTCCAGAGGCGTTCCTGTCCTTGTTGACGGAGCTCAGGGCATAGTACATCTTCCCGTTGATGTCGGCGAAATCGCTTGTGATTTTTATGTCTTCTCCGGTCATAAGATGTATGCTGCACCGGGAACAGGTGTGCTGTATGCTTCAGGCGACTGGCTTGACAGGCTGCCTCCCTATATGGGTGGCGGAGAGATGATAGGCACGGTGAAATGGTCCGGTTCGACATACGCTCCCGCTCCTCAGAAGTTTGAGGCGGGCACCCAGAACATTTCCGGCGTTCCCACCTGGTGTCCGGCCATTACCACGGCAGAAGCCTTGCGTCGCAAGGATGCCGGCCTGTCTGCAATCAAGGAATACGTGCTGGAGAAACTCCATTCCATTGGTGGACTCCGCCTGTACGGGGAACCGGCCTTCCCGGAAGACAAGATTCCTCTTTTTTCCTTCACCGTCGAAGGTGCGCATCACGAAGATTTAGCCCTGATTCTTGACAAAATGGGAATAGCGCTCCGTTCCGGGCAGATGTGCGCGGAGCCGCTGATGGACCGTTTCGGAGTCACCGGGATGTTGAGAGCTTCCTTTGCTCCCTACAACACAATGAAGGAGGCGGAATATTTTATAGAATCGCTGAACAAGGCAATATCAATGTTGAGGTGATATGACACTTTCTGAAGCAAAACAGGCCGTAGTCGAGGATTTCTCGATGTATGACGAATGGCTCGACAAGTATGAATACCTGATTGAACTCGGTAAGAAACCGGGCCCGTTCCCGGAGAGTTCAAAAACCGATGAAAAACTTATAAAAGGCTGTCAATCAAGGGTTTGGCTCGATAGTAAAGTTGAGAATGGGAAGGTAATCTTCTCTGCGGACAGCGATGCCATCATAACGAAAGGCATCATTTCCCTGCTCATCGGGGTTTATTCCGGGCGCACAGCGGAGGAGATTGCTGACGATGACTTTGCCTGGCTGGATGAGATAGGCCTGAGGGAGAATCTTTCCCCCACCC
Organism: Bacteroidales bacterium; assembly: GCA_024401795.1. Classification (GTDB taxonomy): domain Bacteria; phylum Bacteroidota; class Bacteroidia; order Bacteroidales; family UBA932; genus Cryptobacteroides. Next base: position 3,591 of record JAKSKJ010000101.1, read on the forward strand.
GCTCCAACGGGCTTGTGTCTATGATAGAAACTATAAAGAAAATAGCCAATTCATTAAGAGACAATGGATAACGAAGTTCTTACACCTGAAGACGTCAAGGAGCTGGCTCCCCTTTACGAAGCAGTGGTTCTGGCCTTGAAGCAGGTTTATGACCCTGAAATCCCGGTGAACATATATGATCTCGGACTGATATACGAATTGAACATCAGCAAGTCCAGAGAGGTCTATATAAAGATGACTTTCACCGCACCCAACTGCCCTATGGCGGATGAGGTGATTGCGGAGGTCAAACATTCCGTGGAACTTACCCCGGGGGTCTCCGGATGCCGGATTGAACTTGTTTTCGAACCGGCCTGGGACCAGAGTATGCTGTCGGACGAGGCGCGGCTCATTCTTGGCTACGACGTGTTTGACGAAGATGAAAAATGACACTCTGATTCTCGCCCTCGGGAGCAATCTCGGCGACAGGGAAAATTTCATTGAAAGAGCCGAGTCCTTGCTTTCAGGGTATTTCGGCCCTGTTTCGGCCCGTTCAGGCATAATCGAGACGGAGGCTGTCGGCTTCGACGGACCGCCGTTTTTGAATTGTATTCTTGCATTTGACGGAGTCAGACGCGAACCTCTCGAAATCCTGTCGCTCTGCAAGGAAACCGAGAGGCGGCTGGGCAGGACGGACAGTCCCGAATACGATGCCGGGGGGCGCAGAATCTACCGTTCGCGCTGCATAGACATTGACATCATTTATTACGGCGACCGCCTTGTGGATACGCCGGAACTCACCATTCCCCACCCCGGAATCCGTTCAAGGGAATACTTGCGGGAACTTTTGGGCAGACTTTCCAGAGAAATCAATTATTAAAGCGCCCATAGCTATCCGAGCCATCTGACGAACTCCTCGACACGCGAACGGGCAACAGTCATAGAAATGCCGAGAGAGGGATGGACCTGCACGGAATAGCGCCCGGAGTTCACTACGGCGCTTTCGATGCTGGCAAG
>JAKSKJ010000102.1 GCA_024401795.1 Bacteroidales bacterium
CCGGTCGGATTGGGCTGCCAACCGTAGCGCACGGCGCAGGGCTGGGGTACAGCATCCGACCATACGACCACCGTTTCGCCCTCAACCGCCACCTTTGCCGGACGGTAGAGACCGTCGGCTCCGGCAACCTCGAAGCCGTTGGCGGCCTTGATTCCCACGGCATTGTCGAAACTCAATCTGAGTCTGCTGCCTTCCCGTGTAAACCCTTTGTATGCGGGGCCGGCGGGGATGACGTCCTTACGACCGTAAACATTGTGGAGCACACATACCGCAGACCTCTCCCCCACCGGCTTCTTGTCTCTCGGATGCACGTCAGTGGGATGCCCGAGGTCGGAACAGACCGTAAGGCCGACGTTCTCCAACTTTTCCGCAAGGCGCCTCTGGGAATCACGGAACCAGGGCCAGGAGCCGCGTGTGGCAATGCCGGACAGCTGCACTGTCTGGATGGCCAATTCCTGACCGAAAGCATTCCTGAAGCCTTTCACCATCAGTTCGAAAAGCTTCTCGTGAGTCTCCATATTGTGGGCATTGGATTCGCCCTGGTACCATAGAACGCCCTTAAGTCCATAATTATCGAGTATTCCGATGCCGGCATCAAAAAGATAGCCGGGGTGATAGGGATGGCGCTGGAGCTTGTTGTCGGCCAGGGCTATGTTTTTGAGAGCCCTCCCCCGGGCCCAGTCCTGCCCGAAATCTCCGTGATTCCAGTCATAAAGGATTTCCGGGAACTCCCATCGGAGCACTTTCCTGTCAACCCAGGACTCTGTGGTGGATCCGCCCACGGCACAGCTGATGAGTCCGACGTGGCATCCAAGGCTGTCTGCCAAAGCCCGTCCGAAATGGTAGCCCACGGCGCTGAATCTGCCGGCAGTGCCGGAAGAACTCATCTCCCATACGCCCGGGGTGAAGTATTGCAACCTGTTTATTGAGTCAAGAGCTTCCTCAGGCCACTCCACATCATAAGTCAGCCAGTTTTCCTTCATATTGAAAAGATGGAGTTTCTCCTGATTTCCGGCCGCGGCGATGTCCTCCTCCGCCGTTTTGCATCCCGACAGTTTAAACTCCATATTGGACTGGCCGGCGCAGAGCCAGACCTCCCCTACCCATACGTTCGAGAATCTGAACGAGCGCGATTCGGCATTTATTTCCAGTTTGTAGGGGCCTCCCGCAGGCATAGCATCAAATTCCACAACCCATCTGCCGTCCTTTCCCGCCGTGACGGCTTTCCGCTTTCCGGCGAAACTGACCCTGACCTTCTCACCATTGTCCGCAAGGCCTTTGATGACCACCTGCCTGTCGCGCTGGATTACCATATTGTCACTGTACATAGGTGACAGTTGCAGGCCGCCGAAATCGCCGGTCAGGGCCCGATACACGGTTTTTGCAATGATGCCCGCCCCTTCCGCGTCGGGGTGGAGGTTGTCTGCGAACAAATCGGGTCGGCTGAAAAGCGGCTCGTAGAGGTCTATCAGTCCGACTCCCGCCCCGGAGGCAACCTTTTCTATGGCTTTCTGCTCCTGCGAGTGCCAGTCGCGCGTGCCGCTGAGAAAACGGTGATGGCCGTGCATAATTGGAGTCATTCTGCATATCCAGACCTTCGCGGCCGGATTGACTGCCCTGAAAGTATCTATGAGAGCCCTGTAATCGGGTATGAAATCCTCGGAATGGTATGGCCAGTTGCGGGGATCGGTATCGTTCAGGCCAAGATGTATGACCACAATGTCCGCCTTGAAATCGAGAGCCCGGGAGTATTCCGGCAGCGTGGTGTAAGGACGATGGCCCTTGTTCAGGAGAGTGGCGCCGTTGTGCCCGAAGTTGCACACCTCATAAGCTTCTCCAAGCAGGGCCTGGAGTTGGGCCGGATAGCTGTCGTTGTCGCGGTTCTCAATGCCGTAACCGTAGGTGACGCTGTCGCCCACGCAGGCCACTTTTACACGGCTTTGGCCGGATAAGGTAACTGATGCGGCAAGGAATGCCGCAATGAAAAGGAGTTTACGCATAATCGGTTATTGTTTGGTACAAAAGTAGACACTTTTTTCAGAAAAAACCACGGTAGATTTTTGGCTGTCGGAACAGAATTTGCCATATTTGCGGAAACAGGCTTTGAAAATATGAAAATTTTGAAATTGTTTGCCGCTTGTTGTGCGGCCCTCGCAATCATCGGTTGCGGTTCAGGCAAAGGAAATCCGTTGAACAATGCCATAGCGGATATGATGGTGAAGCAGAACGCCGACGTGGAATCGTTCACTGTTTACAAACTTACGCCCCAGGAGGAAGTCACCCTGTCGCAGGAGCTGGCCAGAAGGCAGAAACTTTTTGTCACCAAGGAAAAGACATACAGAAAGAAAGTGGAGGAATACAAGGCAAAAGGTATGAAGAAGAATGCGGCGAAAAATGAAGAGATACTCCGCTCTACCGAAGACATCCTTTCCCGAATCGAGACATACAGGTCCGGTCACTCCGCACAGATGGACAGCGTCATCTACACGGTGTATCGTATGGACGGATGCGCCAAAACCTTTGACAAACAGAAAATGGAAGTGCGGGACTATTTCGTCAACGTCTCTCCCGAAGGTGCAGTCCTGTCAATCCGGCCTTCCACCGACAACCCCTACCAGCATATGGGTTCGGCGATTCCCGGCTATGTCAAGGAAATAGTAGCGGACAACAGTCTCTAGGGCCACGTAATGGCACCACAAACACACAAATAACTATGACCAATCTCATCATCACAGTTCTCGCCGTACTTCTGCCCGTTCCGAAGCAGGTCACGTACAACGGACAAAATTGCCCGCACTCCTCGCAACCGGTCATACAATTTGTGGAAAACATTCCCGAAGCGGGGGCACATCAGGATGAGGCATACAGGCTCGAAGTGAGCCCGGATTGCATCAGGATACAAGCCGTCACCCCCGTCGGAGCCATAAGGGCCCGCCAGACTCTGGAGCAACTTCTTGAAAACGGCACCTATCAGGGATGCAGCATCACCGACTGGGCGGCTTTCCCTGTACGCGGTTTCATGCACGACGTCGGAAGGGGCTATATAAGCACGGACGAGCTCAAACGCGAGATTGACGCTCTCTCGAAATTCAAAATCAACGTATTTCACTGGCATCTGACGGAGAATCAGGCGTGGAGGCTTGAGAGCAGGGTGCACCCGCAGGTCAACGCACCCGAGACCATGGCAAGGTTCCCCGGAAAGTTCTACACTCAGGATGAGGCCAAGGAACTGGTGCGTTTCTGCGCTGAACGCGGAGTGACCCTGATTCCGGAAATCGACATGCCGGGGCACAGTCAGGCCTTCGTACGCGCTTTCGGAGTGGATATGCAGTCCACGGAGGGAACCGCAATCCTGAAAGACCTGCTGGAGGAAGCCTGCGAAGTTTTCAAAGACTGTCCTTATTTCCATATCGGCACCGATGAGGTAAATATATACAACAAGGAATTCGTTCCGGAAATGGTCGCATTCTTGCGGGCAAGGGGCAAAAAAGTGATTTCCTACCACCCCGGATGGCACTACGAACCGGGAGAAATCGATATGACTTTCTTGTGGAGTTACCGAGGAACCGCGCAGGAAGGTATTCCCGCCATCGACAGCAAATTGCATTATCTCAATCATTATGACACCTTCGTCGACCCCGTTCTTCTATACAATATGAAGCCTTACGGCAAGGACGAATGCAAGGGCGATATCGTAGGCTCCATTCTCGCGCTGTGGAACGACAGACGGATAGATGACGAACTTCAGGTAATAGCGCAGAACGGTCTCTACCCCAATATGCTCATTCTGGCGGAACGCGCCTGGCGCGGAGGCGAGCCCGGCGAATTCGCGGAATTCGAAGACAGGATGCTGTACTGGAAAGAACGCAGCTTCAAAGGCTATCCGTTTGCCTACGTCAAACAGTCCAACGTCCATTGGGGCATAACCGAGGCTTTCCCGAACGGGGGTGACCTGTCCGCCGTCTTCCCTCCCGAAACCGGCAATCCGGCAGATTTCAAATATGGTGAAACCACTGGAGCCGGAGCATATCTCAGGCACGTCTGGGGCACTGCCTCCCCCTGCTTCTTCAAGGATCCGCAGCCCAACAGCACCGCCTATGCCTACACGAGCGTGTATTCACCCTGCGAACAGCAGGCAGGTCTCTGGTTCGAGTCACAGAACTACAGCCGTTCGGAAATGGACCTGCCGCCAAGGCAGGGAACCTGGGATTACAAGGGCAGCAGAATATGGCTCAACGGAGAGGAAATAATGCCTCCCGTCTGGACCGCCACCCACACGGAGAAGAGCAACGAGATTCCCCTCGGCAACGAGAATATGGTCTCCCGACCGCCGCTTCCCGTCACACTCCACGCCGGATGGAACAAGATTCTCATCAAACTTCCAGTCGGAGAATTCAACGCACCCGAAACACGTCTGGTCAAATGGATGTTCTCCTGCGTATTCGTGACGCCGGACGGCACCTCGGCCGTCCCGGGGTTGAT
>JAKSKJ010000103.1 GCA_024401795.1 Bacteroidales bacterium
TGTCTGGCAACTGTATTCGTCACTTTGTCTGCGCGGCGGCGCTTGCCGTCTGCCTGAATGCTCCGGCCCAGGTAAGAACCGGAATAGAGGTCCTCAGGGACAGGAATTTCGATATTCTGAAAGGAAAGCGCGTGGGGCTGGTGACAAACCCCTCGGGGGTGGACCGTTCCCTCAAATCCACGATTGAAATTCTGAACGGGGCGTCCGGCGTAAATCTTGTTGCGCTCTATGCTCCGGAGCACGGGGTGCGCGGCGACATCTGGGCCGGAGGGAAGGTGGAGTCTGGCCGGGACGATGCCACGGGACTCCCGGTACATTCGCTGTACGGAGCCACCAGAAAACCGACCCCGGAGATGCTGAGCGGTGTTGACGTTGTGGTGTATGACATTCAGGACGTGGGCAGCCGCTCCTACACTTTCATCAGCACGCTCGGACTGGTGATGCGCGCCTGCGCGGAGCAGGGGAAGGAGGTGGTGGTGCTTGACCGCCCCAATCCGCTCGGAGGCAGGAAGGTGGAGGGGGCCCTTGTACAGGACGGATTCCACTCGTTCGTGGGGCAGTACAAGATACCTTATATCTACGGACTGACCGTGGGCGAACTGGCCATTATGATTAACGAAGAAGGGCTGAACAGAGGGCAGAAGGGAGATGAGCCTGTGGAGAAATGCCGCCTGACCGTAGTTCCGATGGAGGGATGGACGAGGGATATGCTCTTCTCCGACACGGGCCTTCCCTGGATTCTGCCGTCACCCAACATTCCGTACCCTGAAACGGCCGTCTGCTATCCGGCCAGCGGGCTTTGCGGCGAAATGTACAATTACCTTAACATCGGCATCGGCTACACCCTGCCTTTCGGTACCTTTGCCGAGGAATGGGTGGATGCGGACAGACTGAAAGCCCGCCTTGACTCGTACAACGTGCCCGGGGTGGCTTGGAGGACAATACATTATTCGCCCATATCGGGGAGGCTGAAAGGCAAGTTGATTCACGGAGTGCAGTTCTTCTTCACGGACTACGAAAAGGCGATGGTAACGCTGACGCAGTTCTATGTGATGCAGGCTGTCGCTGAACTGTACGGCAGGAATCCCATAAAGGAAGCCGGTGACAGGCTGCAGATGTTCAACAAGGTATGCGGCTCGGACTATATACAGACGGTGTTCGGCAAATCCCAGAAGGTGGCCGACATATACGACTACTGGACCCGCGACGTGGCCGGGTTCAGGAAACTGTCCGAAAGATACTATCTATATTAGGGAGAAGATGCGCTTCAGAGCGTCGTCCGGGCCGGAGCAGACCAGTTCCGTGCCCGGATTTTCGTCTGAAGTTGCGATTCCTTTTTCCTTCATCACGTTCAGAAGCTGCCTTGTGACTGCGGGAGCCGGATCGATGAATCTTGTTCCTTCTCCGGCAATTCTTTGCATCAGAGGCAGCAGGAAGGGATAATGCGTGCAGCCTAGTACTATGGTGTCGGCTCCGGCATCGAGAAGCGGCTGAAGGCTCGCCCGGACGGTCTGTTCGGCGTGGGGGCTGTCCAGATCCCCGGATTCAACGAGCTCCACGAAGCCTCTGCCCACCTGTTCTTCAATCCTGACATTATCTTCGAAACGTCCTCGGTTGTTGAGGTATTTGGATGCCTTGAGCGTGCCTGCGGTGGCGAGGACGCCTATCACGCCGGTCTTGGTGCCGAGGGCGGCCGGTTTTACGGCCGGTTCCATTCCTATGAACGGAATGTCGTATTCTGCTCTGAGCGTGGCGATTGCCGCAGCTGTGGCGGTGTTGCAGGCTATTACCATTATCTCCGCTCCCTTGGAGATGAAGAAGTCGGTTATGGCCCGGCATCTGTCTATGATGAATTCCGGTTCTTTCTCTCCGTATGGACAGAAGGCGTTGTCAGCATAATAGATGAACCTTTCGTCGGGCAGAGCCTTGCGAATCTCACGGAAGACGGAAAGTCCTCCGCATCCGGAATCCATTATGCCTATGACCGCCATACACTAGAACAGGTAACCGATGTTGACGTAGAAAGCTCCAGTGCCGTCCTGGTTGTAGAGCGGGCTGTTCTTGAGGAAGTGGGTGAGGGGAGTACCGTATTCTGCGGCAACGATGAAGTTTTCGTTCATAATGAAGCGCAGACCTGCACCGAAAGTGATGTGCGGGGTATCTTTCTCCTGACCGACAATCCCGTACTTGAATCCCGCAGGCTTAGTCAGTTTGGAAATGTCAACCCCCTTCGTTACCATCGTTCCGTCGCTGAAGATGTTGGCCGCAAAGGCAATGTTCTGGTTCCAGAGCTGGAATTTGACGAAGCGCCAGCGGAGTTCCAGAGTGTATGTGGCCATATCCAGACCTACGATGCGGTCTCTCATAATGCCTCGGACGGTGTTGTATCCGCCCATTCCCTCAAAGTCGCACTTCTCGCCCATGTTGGTGATGTACGGAAGGGCATAGAACGGGGCCTTGTTGCCGAAGTTGCCCTCATAGTTGAGGCGGTAGGCGAAAGTGAGCACGTCATCTTTCACGATGGGCAGGTAATGCCTCCAGGTAAGGGAGTATCTGTAGTACTGAATCTTCGAAATGCCGGGCAGGGCGGCCGTGACGTGCCCTTCCGCCCAGATTCCGCGGCTGGGGGCGCCCTCTTTGTCGCGGGTGTCATATACCAGACCGGCGCGAAGGCCGCTTGCGAATCCTCCGTTCTGCTCTTCCTCGGAAATGACTCCGGTATTCTTGTATATTTCAAACAGAGTGGGGAGATCCTTGGGGAACTGCTTGGCCTCATCTTTCCCCTTGTTGATGTTGTCGTAGTCGATATTCGCTATATTGTAGTAATCGAAGAACAGTCCCGCCTCCCATCTGAGGTTGGGGGTTATTTCGCCGAGGAAGTCGGTCTTGATTCTCGCCTCGTTCCTCTTGTATTTGTAAAAGGGCGAGAAGATGAAATCCCGGCTGTTCTTGTCCTTTCCGGCGGCAATGGCCTCGTGGTCGTAGTAGGTCTGGAATCCGTTGAATCCGTAGAAGTCGTAGGCTTTGTCGAGCACGATTCTGGCGGAGGAACTCCAGCGCACGCCTGGAATCAGCGTCTTGTCGTCGTACCGGGCCTGAATCATATGCGAGCCCTTGGTGAAGAAGGAATACTCCAGGTAGGCCTTGGAGTCGTAGTTGGGGTAGTTGCTGCCGTCTCCGTAGTTGAACAACTGAAGGATGGCACCCAGTTGGAGACCTTTGTCGGCATCGTATGCGATGGCCGGAAGGGGACCTATGTTATATCCTGTCTTTTTGATTTCGCCTTTTTCTTTTGCGCTGACGGCGGAGCAGCAAAGGAGCATAGCGGCTCCAAGTATCAACGTTTTTTTCATATCTGTTTCGGTTGAAGAATGCTTATGTAGAAATTCTGAAGGTAATAGAATCCGCTGTGGGATATGAGGGCCAGTATTCCAAGCCCCAGCGTGAAGTACCAGTGCCATTTGAAAATGACGGCGAGGATGATGAGAATGAGAAGGAGTACCGGGATAAGGGCGAACTTGGTGACGAAGCGGACCGTGTTGAGCCAGGCTTTGTCCTTGAGTCTGCTTCCCAGTATCGATGCCGCAATCCACATCGGAGAGCACATCACGGTGAATACGATGAACAGGGGCAGCGAGAGGACCGCAAGTGCAATCCTCCCTGCCTTCTGCAGGGGAGTGTAGTGGGGCGCGTGCGCCTTCTGCCATTCTGCCCAGTTGTTCTCGTAGTTCTCGTCGTCCGGGAAATAGGTGATGAGCTCCGCTATCCTGTCGTGCAGGGTGTTGAGAAGCTCTTTCTGGTCGGTGTCCTCATACACGCGTATGGGCTTGCCGAAGCTGACGCGGGCGCTTTTCATATAGCTGAAAAAGTCATCGTAGTCGATACCTACCGGAACGATGTAAACGGGTTTGTCCAGTTTCCCGGCGGCTCTTGTGGCTATCCTCCAGATGCCTTTCTTGAGGGGGAGGAGGGAATGTTTGGTGCGATGGGTGCCTTCGCTGAACATACAGAAAGGCACGTTGTGGTCCAGACATTCAACCACTTCGTCGAATATTTCTTCGTTCCCTTCCACTGCTTCGCGTCCATCCCGGGCGCGTGCGAGGGGGAGAATCCTGAGCCAACGGAGGAAGGCTGCGAGTTTGGGCTTGCGGAAGATGTCGGCGCGGGCACCGTATCCCGACGGTCCGCGGTCGGCCTGAAGCACCACCAGAGCATCCATAAGGGTGTTGCAATGGTTGGGCGCCAGGATGACGGCTCCGTCGGTCGGAATGTTTTCCTTCCCCTTGACGGTCAGACTGCTGTAGCTGGCGTTGGTGCACCAGTCCACATACCATCTGGTAAGGGTATAACCAAAGTTTTTCTTCCAGATTTTAGTCATAGGTTCAGTACATTGTTTCGCTTGTTGCGAATTTTGGTGCAATTTACACATTTTTTTGGTAATTTTG
>JAKSKJ010000104.1 GCA_024401795.1 Bacteroidales bacterium
CGGCCCTCGCCGCCGTCACGGGAATGAAGCATTTTACCTTCGAACCCTGCGCCGGAGCGCACGGTGAACTTACCGGACTGATGCTGATGCGTGAGTATCATTTCTCCCGCGGCGATATGGCACGCACCAAGGTGATTGTGCCTGACAGTGCGCACGGTACCAATCCAGCGTCTGCGGCGGTCTGTGGACTGGAGATTGTGGAAGTCAAGTCCGGGGAGAACGGACTTATCGACGTGGAGTCTCTCAAACCGCTTCTCGGCCCTGACGTGGCCGGAATTATGATGACGAATCCCAATACCCTCGGACTTTTCGAAAGGGATATCAGGGAAATCGCATCGCTGGTTCACGGGTGCGGAGGCCTTCTGTACTATGACGGAGCCAATATGAATCCTCTCATCGGCGTGGTGCGTCCCGGCGATATGGGATTCGACATAATGCACCTCAATCTTCACAAGTCATTCTCCACACCTCACGGTGGCGGCGGCCCCGGCAGCGGTCCAGTTGGCGTTGCAGAGAAACTGGTTGACTTGCTTCCCAAGTATTGCGAGGGCGGGGAAGTGTCGGCTTCCGGCATCAGAGTCAGCGGTTTTCACGGCAATTTCGGCGTGATTCTCCGCGCTTATGCCTATCTGCTGATGCTTGGTCGCGAGAACGTCAGGATGGCCGGCAAACTTGCAACTCTGGGGGCGAACTACATCAAGGAGTCGCTCAAGGATTGCTTCAAACTGCCTATCCCCACAGTCTGCAAGCACGAATTTGTGTTTGACGGACTTGTGAACGACGGAGCCAGAGAGGGCGTAGCGGGAGCAACCACGCTGGATGTGGCCAAGAGATTACTGGACTATGGTTTCCACGCTCCCACGATTTATTTCCCGCTCCTGTTCCATCAGGCAATAATGATAGAGCCTACCGAGACGGAATCGCTGGATACTCTGGATGCATTCATAGCTGTGATGCGCAAAATCGCGGAAGAAGCCGCCGAAAATCCCGAGCTGCTTCATTCCGCTCCACACAATACGCCGATTTCGCGACCCGACGAGACCGCTGCTGCAAGGCAGCCGAAGCTCACGTTCTTCGCGTAAATCAGCCTTTCAATGAAATACAGAGGATAGTGCGGTCGTCATTCGGCTCATTATCCTCTGTAAACGTATTTACGGAGGAAATAAGGCTTTCGATTGCATCTGCGTCGGATACGTCCGGTCCGCAGGTCTCTCCCCATTCAAGCAGTCGTGGCTCGCCGTATTGAGACTTGTCCGCATTCTCGGCTTCCGAGATTCCGTCGGTATATACAATCAGGCGGGAACCTTTCTCAAGTGTCAGGGATTCTCCCTCATAAGGGAAATCCTCCATAATGCCACAGGCGAGATTCTTGTGTTTTGCGTTGTAGAGGGATGCCTTGCCGTCGGGAGAAACAATCATCATGGGATTGTGGCCGCCGTTGCATATTTCAAGTTCGCCGGTCTCGGTGTCAAGACGGCCGACAATCGTCGTTACGAACATCATTTCCCTGTTGGAACGGCAGAATGTGTTGTTGATAAGGCCGGTTATCTCCGCCATAGTGTGCAACTTCTTGTTGAGAGCCCTGAAGGCAGCGATGGTGATGGCCATCAGCAACGCCGCCGGAACACCTTTGCCCGACACGTCTCCCACAATGAAATACAGGTACTTTCCGTCAATGAAGAAGTCGTAAAGGTCGCCTCCCACCTCACGGGCGGGGATGCACGAAGCGGAAAGTCCTGCATGTTCCATCTCCGGGAATTCCGTGTTGAGCATCTTGCTCTGGATGCCGCGCGCTACGCTCAGTTCACTCGCCAGACGCTCCTTTTCGGCTGTGGTGGTCTTGAGACGGGCTATGTAGTCTGTAACGGATTCCTGCATATAAATCAATGCGTTGCCAAGTTCTTCCAGCTCATCCTTTGTGTTTACCTGTGGAATCGGAACGTCGAATCTTCCCTCCGTTATCTTGCTGGTCGCTTCTGCAAAATCCCTGATTGGCTCGGACACTTTGTGAATGACTCTCCGGCTCATTATGAACATCAGAATCAGACAAATGACCGTAATCGTGCTGATCAGGAGAATCAGACCGATAAGGTCCGAGAAAATATCATCATAGAGGGATGCAGTGCAAAGTATCCACCCGTTCTCCATTTCCTGAAAAATGAGGAATGCCTTGTCGCCGCCTTCGCTGATTTCTGTCACTCCGATATTATCCTCATAGAAATAGAGGTCATTTACGGTCAGGCTCCTGTCAAGCGTATAATCCATTTCCTGCACGAAAGGCGTGTCGTACATCGAACCCTCATAGGGATTTTGGGAAAGAGGATTGCAGATGAAGTTGAGTTCATTGTCGGCGAGCACTACATTGGAATGTTCGTAGGGCCTTATTCCAACCAGTTTGTCGTATAACCAGTCGAGGGATATGTCAATGGCGAAAATTCCTATGAAATCCCCGTTTTTGTCCTTGACGGGGTAGGAGTATGATGACACAAGTGTCTGATAGTCGGTAGTGACTATATATTCCAGAAAAGGGGAAATCCAGATGGGCTTGCCGCTTTCCCGCGCCAGAGAGTACCATTCCTGTTCAGAATAGTCATAGCCGTCTTCTGCGAAGGAAATGTCATCGTCCCATTCCGTGGATATTTCTCCACTGTTTCCGGAAAGTGCGGTGGTGGAGTAGAGGCCGGCGAACCTGTTGCCCCTGATGTATTTGTGCGGTTCGAAGAAAAATCCGCACCCTATGATGCCGGTATTGTTTTCGATGGTTTTGCGCAGGAGACTGTAGCAGGCGGCCGTGTCGATTATATGATTGCCGTTGTAGTGTTCTTCAAATGTCGAGACCGTCGCGCTTGCCATTGCTTCAATGGTGGAAATTTTTGTCTGGACATCCAGCAGGGAGGCTCTCAGGCATTGCCCCGAATATTCCACGGCCCTGTCATACATCACCGGCCCGCCTTTGAAGATAATCACCGAAACGGTGGCCAGAAATATGATTGAGGTTGTGAGAACGGTCCTTGTTATGAGCCTTGAGGCAAACGAATGTTTATTGGTCTTCATGCCGTGAGTTGGATATGATTATCCAAAAATAATAAAAAAAATGGTTAAATTTGTCAACTATGTCGAAAGTATGGTATCCTCCTTATAAGAGTTTCCGCTGCATCGGTCCGGAGTGCCCGATGAACTGCTGCGAATCTTATCCGATCCGTCTTTTCAGAAGGGAAGAGAACCGGTTCTCTCCGGACGTTCTGGAGAAAGACGGCGATGGATTCAGATGCAAATCAAAGCCGGGAGGAGGGTGCGTGTTCTGGACTGAAGACAGGCTTTGTTCCATACAGAAAGGAAAGGGTGTCGCCGCTATGCCTGTGGTATGCCGTACTTTCCCCAGGATTATAGGCAGGTACGGAGACCTTGTGGAGTTCGGATTGGAGCCGTGCTGCCCCGTAGTGGCGGCGTCAGTGGAAAAATGGAACATTGGGGATTTCCTGGTGGAGGGAACGGTGGGGGAGACTTCCGATGAAGTTGCTGCCAGAAGGGACGAGGCTGTACGCATCCTTGCAGACAGGAATCTGGATTTCCGCCAGTGTCTGGAACGGCTTGCCTCTCTCTATGGAAGCGATGTTCCAATTCCTGAGGTCAATGCGGCAGGTGAAAAACTTGAATTTCTGCGTCGCGAAACGGCACTTATGTGCTGGTCGTATCTCCGGTATTTTGACGGTGTGGAAGAGGTGGACAATCTTATGAGTGTGATAATTACGGCAGTCAGCGGATTCCTTGACAAAACTGCCGGCCGCACTTTTGCCTCCTGGTGGGAAATGGGTCTGGCCTTTTCCCGCCTTCTGGTGGATTATTATCTGGAAATAGGCTATGACATCGACCACGAGGACCGATACTGCGATGTCCTGGATTATCCCGAATGAATCAGCTTATGAAAATCAGACACTCTTTTGCAATTTCCAGGGGATTCAGGAACTATTTCATTTACTCGCTGCTGTTCAACATAATTGAACAGCTGTGCATTGTGATAGATATGATTCTCGTGGGCAACTTTGTGAGTGCCAACGCTTTTGCCGCCTTGAATCTGGTGGTGCCCCTCGAAACTACCGTCACGGGACTTATAATGCTTGTGACGGGCGGAGCCGGAGTCATCGCATCACGCCGTGTAGGCGATCACGATTTTGAAGGGGCATCAGCCTCTCTTTCCGTCACGGCATTGTCCAACCTTGTGCTGTTCCTTATCTTATCGGTGGTTGGAATTGTTTTTCTGGATGAAATTGCATCGTTTTTGAGCCCGAACCATATTCTTGCCAATTATCTGAAAGACTACCTTGGGATATATTTCCTTTCCCTCGTTCCCATCGGTCTGTACAATCTGATGATTCTTCTGTTGGACGTTGACGGCAAGCCGGATATCGT
>JAKSKJ010000105.1 GCA_024401795.1 Bacteroidales bacterium
CATTGGCCTGCCGGCATCATAAGGGCGAAGGGTATCTGTTACTTCGATTCGGAACCCGATTTATGCTATCTGTTCGAACAGGCGGGCAGCCAGATAGGGCTCAAGAATATCGGACAATGGTATGCCACTATGCCGGAGAACGAGCTCCGGGAGCAGATGGAAAACGATCCGGCCCTGCGCCGTGACTGGGATCCGGAGTACGGAGACCGTATGCAGAAGCTCGTTTTCATAGGTCAGCATCTGGATAAGGCTGCGGTAAAGAAAGCCCTTGACCTCTGCCTTTCGGAACTTGTAGATGTCATATAAGGCCTACAGACCGTCAATAAAGCCTGAAATCCTTTCCCTGAGCCTTCTGTTCATCAGAAGGTCCGAGTCTTTGGCTCCCTTTGACAGGGTGATGCCGCCGCATATGTCAATCCCGATTATGCGCCTTCCGCTTACGGCCTTCCGGATATCTTCCAACATCATATCCACGCTGGCCGTTCCCTGATTCCAGTCCGTTCTGAACTCATCGGGGGAGAGGTAATCCAGATCTATCGAAAGATAAACGGGATCGGACTGGGAAGTGGTGAAAAAATCCAGTTTCCGCGCTTCCCTCACCCAACTTCCGCAGCTGAGCAATCCCGGTTCGTCGAATGCGGAAGGCTGGTCGTCCGGATGGTTGTCTATGAGAATCAGACTGAACGGCTCCTTGATCTTCTCCAGGAAAAGAAGTGTAAGGTAGTGATAGTCACCGGTATCAATCCAATGTACGGCATCTGCGGGAACATCTTTCAGGCGTACTCTGAGTTCTTTTGCACTGTCGCTGCCGCAATAGCAGTTGGTGCCTTCCACGTCCCGCAGGTCGAGCTCTTCTCCATCAGAAAAGCCCTCTTCGGAAAACAAGTCGGATAGGTGTAGAATGTATTTTTTCATCGGTACAAATATAATTATTTGGAAAATTTTCATTACATTTGTTTGATAAATTAACCTTATGGCAGAAGAACTCTATCCTCTCGATTCGGAAAAAGTCTATTACTCAATGGACGAACTTACCCTTGACACGGAGGATGGTCCCCGTACCTTGAAGATGGGCGTATGGATAAATTTCGATCCGGTACGCATCCACAGAATGATAATAAGGGAGAAAACCCTCAGGGTGGACGAAATGGAGGTTCTGAATCCTCTCGTCAGCAAGCTGCGCAGGGCGGATCCCGATTATTTCAAACGTTTTATGGGTCTCAAGCTTGTGATAGATTATCCGGGATACGGCACAGGCATAGTGGCCAGCATCCCTTTCGAGACAGATCCCATAGGATTTTACAAATGGTGGCGCAAGGGGAAACACGAGGACAAGGTTTATCTCTCGCTCGGCAATCAGATAAGGCTTTTCCAGAAAGTCGCCCTTATGGATCCGAAGCTCATTCTCAAGAAAGACCTGGAAATAATCAGATAAAGATATGTCCGATACCATCAAAACAACCTGTCTCCACGACAAACACGTCAAGTTGGGAGCGAAAATGAGTCCGTTCGCCGGATTCGATATGCCTATTCAGTACAGCAGCATCACCGAGGAGCACAATGCCGTCCGCAAGAACGTCGGAGTGTTCGACGTCTCCCATATGGGAGAGATTTTCGTCTCCGGAAAGGATGCGCTCAAATACGTGAACCACGTTTTCACCAATGACGTCACCAATCTTGAGGAGGGTAAGATACTCTACGGTATGATGTGCTACCCTGATGGCGGTGTGGTTGACGACCTGCTTGTCTATAAGGAGTTTGAGGATGATCATTTCCTGTTTGTCGTCAATGCGGCCAATATAGACAAGGACTATCGGTGGATGCTTGAGAATGCCGAAGGTTTTGATGTCGTGATAGACAATCAGTCCGAAGTCTGGGGGCAGTTGGCAATCCAGGGCCCCGCTTCCGAGGATGAGGTTATCAGCCTTCTCGGGCTGGAGGACAGCGAGGCGGAGGAAGAGATACGCAATCTCAAGTTCTACACCTTTGCAGATGCCGAGGATGACAAGGGAAACCGTGTGATAATCAGCCGCACCGGTTATACCGGAGAAGACGGATACGAGATTTATGCCACTCCTCAGAATATCAACTATCTCTGGGATGAACTGATGGCTGACGGCGTTGCCCCCTGCGGATTGGGATGCCGTGACACCTTGCGTTTTGAGGCGGGGCTTCCTCTTTATGGGGATGAACTCAGCGCAGAGATTTCGCCTGTTATGGCCGGTCTTTCGATGTTCTGCAAACTGGACAAGGAGGAATTCATAGGAAAGGAGGCTCTTTCCGCCCAGAAGACTGATGGTGCTCCCCGCAAACTGGTGGGTATCGAACTCCACGACGTTGCAATTCCCCGTGCGGGATATCCCGTTGAACTTGAGGACGGCACGCAAGTCGGAACCGTGACTACGGGTTACCATTCCATAAGCCTCGACAAGAGTATCTGCTTTGCGCTTGTGGATTCGGCATATTCCGCCCTTGGCACCGCACTGTGGGTGCGTGTCAGGAAGAAATCGTTCCCTGGAGAAGTTGTCAAGAAAAGATTTTACCAAACAAACTATAAAAAGTAAGAAATGAGCAAGATTATTGAAGGACTCCTCTACAGTGAGTCGCACGAATGGGTGAAAGTGGATGGGAACATCGCTATCATCGGAGTTTCCGATTTCGCACAGGCGGAAATGGGGGATATCGTTTACATCGATCTTCCTTCCGAGGGTGACGAATTTAACGCAGGAGATGATTTCGGAGCACTTGAAAGCGTCAAGGCATCCAGCGAACTCTATTCTCCCGTAGGCGGAACCGTAGTTGCCGTCAACAATGAGCTTGAAGACAGTCCGGAGAAGGTGAACGAGGATCCTTACACCGCATGGATTATCAAAGTCGAGATGGACGACAAGAAGGAGCTCGATTCTCTGCTCAATGCCGCGGCATACGCCGAAATCGCAAAATAGTTCCCGCAATGTCCGGTTTCTGCTATTTCCCCCAGACGGAAGAAGACATCCGCCTGATGTTGGAGCGTATCGGAGTCAGGTCTTTGGATGATTTGTACTCCGACGTTCCCGCAGATTTCATTTATAAAGGTGAATATGACCTCCCGTCCGCGATGAGCGAGCAGGAGGTTCGCGATTATTTCGAGGGGCTTGCATCAAAAAACACCGTACTCAAGGTGTTTGCGGGTGCCGGTGCCTATGACCACTACACTCCGGCTGTGATTCCCTATATCACCTCGCGTTCGGAGTTCCTTACCGCATACACTCCTTACCAGTGCGAGATTTCCCAGGGGACGCTCCGCTACATTTTCGAGTGGCAGAGTATGATTTGCGCCCTTACCGGTATGGACGTGGCCAACGCTTCGATGTATGACGGCCCCACTGCCGCCGCGGAAGCGGTGAGAATGTGTGTGGCAAGCGCACGCAAGCGCAATACAGTGGTGGTCTCCGCAGGGCTTCTTCCCAATGTGCTCGAGACCATCCTCACTTATGCCAAGTATCCGGGAATCAACGTGGTAGTTTCAAGTAATGTCCGGAAAGACATTGCCGCAAACGCGGCTGACCTTGCCGGTGTGCTTGTGCCGTCAATCAACCGTTACGGCGTGATTGAGAATCTCGAAGGTCTGGCGGAGCTTGTACATTCGAACGGAGCCCTTCTGGCAGAATACTGCGACCCTTCGGCATTGGCCGTGGTGAAGACTCCGGCCGAGTGGGGCGCGGACATTGCCGTAGGTGACGGACAAAGCCTCGGAATTCCTCTGTGCTACGGTGGACCGTATGTGGGCTTTATGGCCTGCAGGACTGCCCAGATGCGCAAACTGCCCGGACGTATCGTGGGCCAGACCGTTGACAGCGAGGGCCGCCGTGTGTTCGTGCTGACCCTTCAGGCGCGCGAACAGCACATACGCCGCGAGAAGGCTACGTCCAACATTTGCTCCAACGAGTCTCTGATGGCTCTCTGGTGCACGGTTTATCTTTCCCTTATGGGACCTGAAGGACTGCGCAAGGTGAATGACCTCTGCTATGCAGGTTCTCATTATCTCAAGGAGCAGTTGCTGGCAACCGGCAAATTCGCGGATCCGGACCCGGATGCCGAGTTCATAAAGGAATTTGTGCTGAAGCCGGAGGTTGACGTGAAGTCTCTTCAGAAGGCACTTCTCGATGCCGGGTACTTCGGTGCTCTCGAAATAGACGGTTTTGTGTCGTTCTGCGTGACGGAGAAACTCTCACGCAAGGAAATTGATGCTTTCGTGAACGTTGTAAAATCTGTAAAATAGGGGAGGCGAAGATATGAAATATTACGATAAACTTGTTTTTGAACTCTCCAGGCCCGGACGCGTGGGCTACAGTCTTCCTTCTTCTTTCGAAGGGAAGGTGAGCGACAGCGGGAAG
>JAKSKJ010000106.1 GCA_024401795.1 Bacteroidales bacterium
TAAGTTCGTTATAGTATGAGTTCTTTTATTGTTGAAGGCGGGCACCGTCTCAGTGGAAGCATCCGTGCCAAAGGAGCCAAGAACGAGGCTCTTCAGGTTATCAGTTCGGTTCTGCTCACTTCCGAGGAAGTGACAATCAGCAACATCCCCGAGATTCTCGATGTCAGGAATCTGATTTCGATGCTGGAGGGAATGGGTGTGAAGGTGAAGCGTATTGCGTGCGGCGAGTATTCGTTCTGCGCCTCGGATGTCAACCGCGAATATGTGCGGAGCGCGGAATTCGTGGAGAAATGTGCCGCTCTGAGAGGTTCCGTAATGGTGGTCGGGCCTCTTCTTGCGCGCTTCGGTGAGGCATACTTCCCCAAACCGGGCGGAGACAAGATAGGCCGGCGCAGGGTGGATACCCATATCGACGGTTTCATAAAGCTCGGCGCCTCCTGTGAGTACGACAGCGGAAAGCGGGCATATCATCTGACCGCACCGGCAGGCGGAAAACTTACCGGCTCTTATATGCTCCTTGATGAGGCATCGGTGACGGGTACGGCCAATATCCTTATGGCCGCGACGCTCTCCAAAGGGAGGACGGTTATATACAATGCGGCCTGTGAGCCGTATGTGCAGCAGCTGAGCCGGCTTCTGACGGCAATGGGTGCGGATATTCAGGGCATAGGGTCCAACCTTCTTACCATAAACGGGGTTGACAGACTCCGGGGGGCATCCCACAGGATTCTTCCCGATATGATTGAGGTGGGATCGTTCATCGGCCTTGCCGCCATCACTCAGAGCGAACTTACCATCGAGAACGTTTCCTGGAACAATCTGGGCATTATCCCCGACTGCTTCCGCAGGCTTGGCATTCATCTTGAGCAGCGCGGCGACGACATTTACGTTCCGGCGCAGGAGTCATACGAGATAGAATCTTTCATTGACGGGTCCATTATGACCATCGCCGATGCCCCCTGGCCCGGACTTACTCCGGACCTTCTGTCGGTGATGCTGGTGGTCGCCACCCAATGCAAGGGCAGTGTGCTCATTCATCAGAAAATGTTCGAGAGCAGGCTGTTCTTCGTGGATAAGCTTATTGATATGGGCGCGCAGATTATTCTGTGTGACCCCCACAGGGCTGTGGTCATAGGCCACGACCATAGAATGACGCTCAAGGCGGGGAGGATGACGTCTCCCGATATCCGTGCTGGTATCGCGATGCTGCTTGCCGCAATGTCGGCCAATGGAATTTCAGAAATAAACAATATAGAGCAGATTGACCGCGGTTACGAGGATATCGACGGCCGTCTCAATGCGCTCGGAGCAAAAATCACAAGAAAATGAACAAATTCAGAATCGGTAGCGATTTAATCGGCGAAAAGGAAATACCGGCCGATGCGTTGTATGATGTGCAGACCCTCAGATGTCTGGAGAATTTCCCCATCAGCCACTTCCACCTCAATGAATATCCCAACTATCTGAAGGGCTTGGCAATCACCAAAATGGGTGCGGCTGAAGCCAATCACGAACTGGGACTCATCACCGATGAGGTTTACAAAGCCATAATGCAGGCTTGCAGGGAGATATGTGAAGGTCAGCATGCAGAGGCCTTCCCAATCGATATGATTCAGGGAGGAGCGGGCACTTCCACCAATATGAATGCCAATGAGGTCATCGCCAACAGGGCACTCCAGATTCAAGGCTATGAACTCGGGGATTTCAAGCACTGCTGGCCCAACGACGACGTCAACTGTTCTCAGTCAACAAATGACGCTTATCCCACAGCGGCGCATATCGGGCTTTATTTCACCCATCTGGATCTGTTGAAGCATCTTGATCTTCTGATAAAGAGTTTCCGTGCCAAAAGTGCGGAATTCGCAGGTATCCTGAAGATGGGTCGTACCCAGCTTGAGGATGCAGTGCCTATGACTCTCGGACAGACTTTCGGAGGCTTTGCCTCAATCCTTGAGGATGAGGTGAAACATCTTAATGAGGCTGCCGCCGATTTCCTTACCGTCAATATGGGAGCGACGGCAATCGGCACCGGCATCTGCTCGGAGCCCGGTTATGCCGAAAAGTGCGTGGCCGCGCTGGCAAAGATTACCGGATGGCCCGTTGAACTGTCGAAAGACCTTGTCGGCGCCACCTCCGACACTTCCTGCCTGGTAGGCTACAGTGCTGCCTTGAAGCGTCTCGCGGTGAAGGCTTCAAAGATTTCCAACGACCTCCGCCTGCTGGCATCCGGTCCGCGTTGCGGTCTCGGCGAGATTAATCTTCCGGAGAAGCAGCCCGGTTCCTCGATTATGCCCGGAAAGGTCAATCCCGTTATCCCTGAGGTAATGACACAGATTTGTTACAAGGTTATGGGCAATGACGTGTGTGTCACGATGAGCGGTGAAGCGGCCCAGATGGAGCTCAATGCGATGGAACCCGTGATGATACAATGTTGTTTCGAGAGCGCCGAACTGCTTATGAACGGCTTTGATACACTGCGAGTTAACTGTATCGATGGCATTACCGCCAATGCGGACCGCTGCGAAGCCTACATCAAGAACAGCATCGGCATTGTCACCGCCCTCAATCCCATCATCGGATACAAGCATTCCACCAAGATAGCGAAGAAGGCGAAGGAGACCGGACGCGGCGTTTACGAGCTGGTGCTCGAAGAAGGCATCCTGAGCAAGGAGGAACTCGACACTATTCTCAAGCCGGAGAATATGATAAAGCCTGTCAAACTGGACATAAAGCCCCGTAAATAATGAAAATCACTCTGTTGCAGCTGAATCCCGAGTGGGGGGACGTGAATGCCAACATACAGAAGGCGGAAGCCGCTGTGAAGGCGGCAGGGCCTTCAGACCTTTTCGTCCTGCCCGAAATGTGGTCTTCAGGTTTTACGATGCAACCTGAGATTCATTCGGAAAATGAGCCGGGGGAAGCGTTGGAATGGATGAAGCTGACTTCGTCCCGTACGGGAGCGGCCGTTGCGGGAAGCGTTGCGGTCAGGAGCGGGGACTGTTTCCGGAACCGCTTCTATTTCGTGAAGCCGGACGGCTCCGTGGCTTATTATGACAAACACCACCTTTTCACCTACAGTGGAGAGGACGGGCATTACGAGGCCGGAAACGAAAGGCTGAATGTCGAATGGAAGGGCGTCCGTTTCAGACTCATAGTCTGCTATGATTTGAGATTCCCGGTCTGGTGCCGGAACAGGGGCGACTATGACGTTCTTTTGTGTGTGGCCAGTTGGCCCGACAGGCGTGCCGATGCCTGGAAACTCCTTCTTAGAGCCAGGGCCGTGGAGAATCAATGTTATGTGGTGGCGGTAAACAGAGTCGGAAATGACCCGACCTGCCATTACACCGGAGACAGCGCGGCCATTGACGCATACGGACGCACGGTCTCGGAATGCCGGAGCGGTGAGGAGGGATTCTGTTCATTTGAAACTGATATGATTGGACTTGCGGAGTTCAGGTCGAAGTTCCCCGTTCTCCGCGATGCAGACAAGATTTGATACTATGGAAAAAAGACTGTTGCTGGGAGACGAAGCGGTGGCTCTGGGTGCCGTCAATGCCGGATTGTCCGGTGTCTATGCTTACCCTGGCACTCCTTCGACGGAGATAACGGAATTCATACAGAGGGTGGCGCCTCAGATTCGGAGCCGTTGGTGCACCAACGAAAAGACGGCGATGGAAGCCGCTCTCGGAATGTCATTCGCCGGAAAGCGCGCCCTTGTGTGTATGAAGCACGTTGGAATGAACGTGTGTGCCGATGCTTTCGTCAATTCGGCCATTACCGGCGTGAATGGCGGACTGGTGGTTCTGGCCGCCGACGATCCATCGATGCATTCTTCCCAGAACGAGCAGGATTCGCGGTTCTACGGCAAGTTCGCTATGGTTCCCGTGTTTGAACCTTCCTGCCAGCAGGAGGCGTATGATATGGTGTCGGAAGCCTTCATCCTTTCCGAAAGGCTGCATCTTCCCGTGTTGTTCAGGGTTGTGACGCGGCTTGCCCATTCCAGGGCGGCTGTGTCCGTCGGTGAGGTGCTGCCTCAAAATGCACTCAATCCCGCATCGGACCGTGGATGGGTGCTGCTGCCGGCCATTGCCAGGAAGCAGTATGACGCATTGATTGCAAAGCAGCCCGAGATTCAAAAATACAACGGGAGCGTGTCCGCCATTGAATGTCAACCCGGAGTGGCCAAGGTGAAACTCGGAGTAATCGCCTGCGGAATAGGATATAATTACGTGAAGGAAGCGGCGGCTGATGTGGCGATTCTCAAAATCAACCGCTATCCCCTGCCCGAAGATGCCGTAAAGGCCCTCTCTCTCCGCTGCGAGAAAATTCTGGTGGTCGAGGACGG
>JAKSKJ010000107.1 GCA_024401795.1 Bacteroidales bacterium
CCCGCTTTCGGCCGCAAGCCGTTCCGGAAAAAGGATGCCGAATTCAGCAGGGAATCCGACGAGGGCATCAACCGTATGATCAGCCGCAAGCCCCAGCTTGACGAAAACAGATATTCAGATTTCGATGAAGCGGCCACGCCCATAAAAGACGAGGTTCGCCTCAACAAGTTCATAGCCAATTCCGGAGTCTGCTCACGCAGGGAGGCCGACACCCTAATTCAGGCCGGCGTCGTGACAGTCAACGGACAGGTCGTCACCGAACTCGGCACGAAGGTCAACATCCATACGGACGATATCCGCTTCAACGGAGAACGGCTCAAGGGAGAGGAAAAGGTCTATCTCGTGATGAACAAGCCCAAGGGCTACGTTACCACGGCAAGCGACCCTCACGCAGAAAAGACAGTTATGGAACTGCTCAAAGGCTGCGGTGCAAGGGTCTTCCCCGTCGGGCGCCTCGACAAGAACACCACGGGAGTTCTGATGTTCACCAACGACGGTGAGATTGCGGAACGCCTGACGCACCCTTCATACGACAAGAAGAAGATTTATCAGGTAATCCTCGACAGGGAAGTATCGAAGGAAGATTACGACAGCATACTCTCCGGCATCAGCCTCACCGACGGAGAAGTCAAGGCCGACGAACTTGAGTACATCGACGATAACGACCACCGCAAGATGGGAATAGAGATTCATTCCGGCAAGAACCGCATAGTGCGCAGGATATTCGAAAGCCTGGGCTACGACGTGAGGGCTCTTGACAGGGTGTATTTCGCCGGTCTCACCAAGAAAGGCCTCAAGAAGGGAGAATGGAGATTCCTCACGGAAGGCGAAGTGAACATACTCAAAATGGGCGCATACATCTGATGGCACACAAGTCGGGATTCGTAAACATAATAGGCAACCCCAACGTGGGCAAATCCACGCTGATGAACGCGATGGTGGGTGAGAAACTCAGCATCGTGACCGCAAAGGCGCAGACAACCAGGCACAGGATTATGGGCATAGTGAACGGAAAGGACTACCAGATAGTCTATTCCGACACGCCCGGCATACTCAAACCCAGCTACCGTCTGCAGCAGAATATGATGGACTTCGTGGAGACTGCCATAGGGGATGCCGACATCATTCTCTACGTCACCGACACAGTCGAAAAAGCCGACAAGAACGGCGAATACGTCAGCAAGCTTTCCAAACTGGAATGTCCCGTGATTGTTGTGGTCAACAAGATTGACGTCAGCGCGCAGGACAAGGTGATGGAACTGATGGAATACTGGAAGGAGCAGTTGCCGAAAGCGACTGTAATCCCCGCCAGCGCCCAGGAGAAATTCAATCTGGACACTATCCTGGAGACCGTTGTGGAGAATCTTCCGGAATGTCCTCCCTGGTTTGACGAAGATGCCTTCACCGACAAGAATCTGCGCTTTTTCGCATCGGAGATAATCCGTGAGCAGATTCTTCTCAACTACAAGGAAGAGATTCCCTACTGCTGCCAGGTGGAGGTGGAATCCTTCAAGGAAGGAGCAGAAAGATATGACATCAGCGCAGTCATCTACGTGATGCGCGACTCCCAGAAGGGAATCATCATAGGCAAAGGAGGCGCGGCACTCAAGAAAACCGGCACCGCCGCCCGCATCGAAATGGAAGATTTCTTCCAGAAGAAAGTGTTCCTCCAGCTGTTCGTCAAAGTCGATCCCGACTGGCGCGAGAGCCGGACCGAACTGCGCAAATTCGGATACGAAGATTAAAGATATATGAGCGAAGAATTCGAAGACATCAATGAGATAATGGAAGAGGATCTCCCCGTCGAAGAAGGAGAATCTTCCGGCAGATACGACAAACTCCTTGAAGGCGACGCCCGGAAATACAAGCTTTCCGGGATGTTCAAGGACTGGTATCTGGACTACGCCTCATACGTAATCCTGCATCGTGCCGTACCGCACATCGTTGACGGTCTCAAGCCCGTTCAGCGCAGGGTTCTACACGCAATGTTCAAGATGGACGACGGCGCCTACACCAAAGTCGCCAACATCGTGGGACAGGCAATGCAGTACCACCCGCACGGTGACCAGTCCATCCTGGGCGCTCTCGTCACCCTCGGGCAGAAAGGTTTTGCAATCGACTGCCAGGGTAACTGGGGAAACATCCTCACCGGAGACTCCAATGCCGCACCCCGTTACATAGAAGCACGTTTGAGCAAATTTGCCAAGGAAGTCGTCTTCGACTATAAAATCACCCATACGATGAGCAGTTATGACGGAAGGAATCAGGAGCCCACCGAACTTCCTGTCCGTTTCCCTCTCCTCCTTGCCCAAGGGGCAGACGGCATCGGCGTGGGAATGAGTTCGAAGATACTCCCGCACAATTTCAACGAACTGCTCGACGCCTCCGTTGCCATCATCGAAGGCAAACCGTACGAGATTTTCCCCGATTTCCCGACCGGAGGCTATGCGGACTGCTCCAAGTATCTGCAGGGCAGGCGCGGAGGTTCCGTCAAGGTGAGGGCGAATATCGAGAAGATTGACAAGAATACCATAGCCATCACGGAGATACCCTTCGGCAAATATACCAAGGACCTCATCGATTCCATATTGAAGGCCAAGGACAAGGGCAAGATAAAGATCAAGAAGATTGAGGATATGACCACGGACAAAGTGGAGATTCTCATTCACCTTCCCAACGACGTGTCGCCGGACAAGACAATCGATGCCCTTTACGCCTTCACCGACTGCGAATGCAACCTGGCTCCGAACGCCTGCGTCATCGTGGACGACAAGCCCCAGTTCCTGTCCGTGAACGACATCCTGGAATACAGCACTTTCCACACGCGCGACCTCCTTCTCCAGCAGTTGCAGGTGAAGATGAACGAACTGGAAAACGAGTGGCATTACAATTCCCTTGAAAGGATATTCTTCGAGAACAGGATATACAAGGTGCTTGAACAGGACCAGAAAAGCTGGGAGATGCAGATTCAGGACGTCTATAGCCAGATGAAGATGTATCAGGACCTGTTCCGCCGCGAGATAACGATGGACGACATCCTCAAATTGGTGGAGAAGCCCGTCCGGAAGATATCCAAGTTCGACATCAAGGCCGCCGACGAGAAAGTCATCGCCATCGAGCAGGAAATGAAGGTCGTACAGGACAATATCGACCACATCGACAGGTACACCATCGACTGGTTCAAGTCGCTTAAGAAGAAATACGGCAAGGATTTCCCGAGGCATACGAGGCTCACCGGCTTCGAGACCATAGCCGCCACCAAGGTCGTGAACAACAATGCCAAGCTCTACATCAACAGGGCGGAGGGCTTTGTGGGCACAAACCTCAAGAAGGAGGAAGGCGTGGAATATCTCTGTGACTGTTCCGATCTGTCTGAAGTAATCGTCATCTCCAAGGACGGCAAATACAAGATTGCCAAAGTTGAGGAGAAGGCTTTCTTCTGGAAGAATCTGCTGTACGCCGGCGTATTCAACCGGGGGGACAACCGCACCATATATAATGTGATATACCGCGAAGGAAAGACTTCCATATACTATGCAAAGAGGTTCAACGTCACGTCCGTGACCCGCGACAAGGAGTACGACATAACTACCGGAGTCGAAGGGTCGCGCATCGAATGGTTCACCGCCAACCACAACGGAGAGGCCGAGACGGTACGCATCAATCTGCGTCCCCGTCCCAAGCTGAAGAAGACTTCCCTGGAGTATGATTTCTCCACCCTCGGAATCAAGGGCAAGACTTCCAGAGGCAACCTCGTGACCAAGTTTGCAATCCAGAGAATTGCGCTGAAGAGCAAGGGCGTCAGCACCATAGCCGGCAAGGATATCTGGTTCGATGCAGACATCCAGAAACTCAACGAAGACGGCCGCGGCATCCATCTCGGCCAGTTCAGCGACGGTGACAAGGTTCTGGCCGTATTCAGGAACGGAACCTTCTATACCACATCTTTCGAACTGGTCAACAAATATCAGGGCGACCTCCTGCTCATAGAGAAGTTCGACCCCGACAAGACCTTCACCGCCCTCTATTATGACGGAGCGTCCAAATCCTTCTATGTCAAACGCTTCTCGTTTGTGCTGAGCGACAACAATCCGATAAGTTTCATATCGGACGGAGCCAAATCCTATCTGGTGGACCTGAGCGGCGACAAACATCCGCAGTATCAGGTCATATGGAAGTTGTCCGACAAGGAGCCCGAAGCCTATGATGCCGAGGAATGGATAGGAAAGAAGGGTTTTGCCGCAAAGGGAAAGAAGTGCGTGGAGCGCGGAGAAGTGAAGAATGTGAAGTTCATCGAGCCGCTGGAAAAAGAAGAA
>JAKSKJ010000108.1 GCA_024401795.1 Bacteroidales bacterium
CAGGACATAATATATTGGGCGGCGCCCAAGCGGGACAAGGACCGTCCGAAAGAGATAGACCCCGCCCTTATGGAGACCTTCGACAAACTGGGCATCCCCCTTCACGAACGTGAGGTTCTGGCCGGAGTGAAGCCCAGGGAGTCCCGGGTGGCCGTGGATGCCGTGTTCGACTCTGTGAGCGTGACCACCACCTTCCGCAAGACTCTGGCGGAGAAAGGCATAATCTTCTGCTCCTTCTCCGAAGCCGTGCAGGAGCATCCCGACCTGGTGCGCAAGTATCTGGCCAGCGTCGTCCCCGTGTCGGACAATTTCTACGCCGCTCTCAACTCCGCCGTGTTCTCTGACGGGTCGTTCTGCTACATCCCCAAGGGCGTGAAGTGCCCTATGGAACTCTCCTCCTATTTCCGCATCAATGCGAGCGGCACGGGGCAGTTCGAGAGGACTTTGATTATCGCCGACGAAGGTTCCACCCTTTCCTATATGGAGGGTTGTACCGCGCCTATGCGCGACGAGAACCAGCTGCACGCCGCGGTGGTGGAGATTGTGGTCGAGAAGGATGCCGACGTAAAGTACTCGACCGTGCAGAACTGGTATCCCGGAGATGCCGAAGGGCGCGGAGGCATCCTGAACCTCGTGACCAAGCGCGGCATCTGCAAGGGTTCCGGCTCGCATCTGAGCTGGACTCAGGTGGAGACAGGCTCGGCCATCACCTGGAAATACCCCTCAACCATACTGAAGGGAGACTATTCGTCTTCCGAGTTTTACAGCGTGGCGCTCACCAACAACCGGCAGCAGGCCGACACGGGCACAAAGATGATTCACATAGGCCGCGGGACGCGCAGCAGAATCATTTCCAAAGGAATATCGGCCGGCCACAGCCAGAACAGCTACCGCGGTCTGGTGAGGGTGAATCCGGGGGCGCAGGGGGCCAGGAACTACTCCCAGTGTGATTCCCTGCTCATAGGAGACAGATGCGGGGCCCATACTTTCCCCGTGATTATGAACAGTTGCCCCAGTGCCACCGTAGAGCACGAGGCGACGACTTCCAAGATAAGCGAAGAACAGATGTTCTATTGCGGGCAGAGGGGCATTGCTCCCGAAGAGGCGGTAGGACTCATCGTCAACGGCTATGCCCGTGACGTGCTGCAGAGGCTTCCGATGGAGTTTGCCGTTGAGGCTCAGAAACTGATTTCAGTGTCCCTCGAAGGGGCAGTAGGATAGAAAAGATGGAAAACGGAATATTGCTTCAAATCAAAGACCTTCACGCCGGGATTGAGGGCAGAGAGATTCTCAAGGGCGTGAACCTTACCATACGTCGCGGAGAGATACACGCCGTGATGGGGCCCAACGGAGCCGGCAAGAGCACCCTCAGTGCCGTGCTGGCGGGCAAACCGGAATACAGGGTGACTTCCGGCAGCATAGAGTTTGCCGGTCACAATCTTCTGGAAATGACTCCGGAGGAACGTTCCTGGGCGGGAATTTTCCTGAGCTTCCAGTACCCCGTTGAAATCCCGGGAGTCAGCATCACCAACTTTATGAAGACTGCTGTCAATGCGCGCCGCAAGGCCGCCGGCGAGCCGGAACTGTCCGCGGGAGCCTTCCTCAAGCTTCTCAAGGAGAAGATGGCCTTCGTGCAGATGAAGCCGGAGTTCGCCAAACGCGAGGTGAACGTGGGCTTCTCCGGAGGGGAGAAGAAGCGCAACGAGATATTCCAGATGGCAATGATAGACCCCTTGTTCGGCATTCTGGACGAGACTGATTCCGGTCTGGACGTGGATGCCCTCAAGATTGTGGCGGAGGGAGTCAACGCCCTCAAGAGCCCGGAGAAGGCATTTATGATAATCACCCATTACCAGAAACTTCTGGAATACATAGTTCCCGACGTGGTGCACGTGCTGAAGGACGGGCTCATAGTGAAGACCGGCGGCAGGGACCTCGCCGACAGGATATGGCAGAACGGATTTGAAGGCATAGATGAGTAGGACGATAGACATACAGGCGGGAGAAAAAGTCTCGATGACGCTGCTGTTTATCCCGGGGATTCGGGACGAGAGCGATTTTGAGATCAACCTCAACGGACCCGGGGCCGAACTGGACCTTGCCGGACTGTATCTGTGCCCCTCATCGGAGGACCTTCAGATAAAAGTCAAGGTGAAGCACAATTCAGGCGGATGCCTGTCCAGACAACTGTTCAAGGGTATCGTCGGAGGCAGGGCCCGTGCCGGGTTTGACGGACTCATATACGTGGCTCAGGATTCGCAGAAGACAAAGGCATATCAGGAAAGCCATTCCATCCTGCTGTCTCCGGAAGCCCGTGCCGAATCCAGACCGCAACTGGAAATATATGCCGACGACGTGGAATGTTCCCACGGAGCCACCACCGGTTTCCTGAACCTGGACGAACTGTTCTATATGCGTTCCCGGGGCATTCCGGAGGCAGAGGCCAGGCGGCTTCAGATGCTCTCGTTCATAGCCCCCGTGCTGTCCCGTCTCGATGAGTCGCGGCAGGCCGCCGTCCTTGAACAGATGAACGCATTCCAGCTATGAAGACCTTCCCCAATCCCAAGATAAATATCGGCCTGAACGTCCTGAGGAAGCGGCCGGACGGTTTCCACGACCTGGAAACGCTCTTCGTGCCCTACTTCGGGATGACGGATGAATTGGAAATCACTGCCGGAAGCGAACAGGATATCCGGATAATCGGACCGAAGATTGACTGGGACCCGAATAAGGACCTGACGGCCAGGGCCTATGAGATATTGGATGCCGACTTCAATCTGCCGCCGGTGAATATCGTGCTCAAGAAGAACATACCGGTAGGAGCCGGGCTTGGAGGCGGTTCATCCGATGCGGCATTTGCCTTGAAGATGCTCAATGAGATGTTTTCCATCGGTCTTGATGATTCTGCCCTTGCGGGGTATGCCGCCCGTCTCGGATCGGACTGTGCCTTTTTCATCTACAACAGGCCTATGTTCGGCACGGGGCGTGGGGAGATGCTCGAACCCTATGACATCGATATCGATGCCTGGCAGTTGAAGGTGGAAGTGCCGTCCGGCGTTTCCGTGAGCACTGCCGAGGCTTATCGCGGGGTGTTGGCCGCAAAGTCGCAGGATTCCGCCTGCACACCTTTGCGTGAAGTTCTCGCCCTCCCCGTGGAGCAGTGGAAAAACTGCCTTTTCAATGATTTCGAAGCTACCGTTTTCCCGGTGCATCCCGAGATTGCCTCGCTCAAACGGCGCTTTTATGACGAAGGTGCGGTTTATGCCGCAATGTCCGGCTCCGGTTCGGCAGTTTTCGGAATGTTCCGGAAGATCTTGAACAAACGCGAATCATTCGCGTCCGTACGAATCTAGTTCTTTCGGATGACGGAATAGTTGAGGCCCAGGCGCTGGATGCCGTTGATGAAGCCCTCGCAGACGGAGACGGAATACTTCTTGGAGACCATCTCGATGCGGTAGTTCTTCTTCTTGTCGGTAAGGGTGATGCCGAGGGCGGTTTTGCCCTTGAATTCCTTCAGAATCCCGGCAAACTCCTTCCTGAAGTCAGCATTCAGCCTTTCGTCCGGAACTGTGATTACGAATGACTTGATGTGGTCTTCCCCCACGTTGCCCAGCAGGGAGATTTTCTTGATTTTGAAGGCGTAGGGCACCGTTTTGTCCTTGCTGCGTTCCTCGGGCTTCACGAAATACCTTTCCGCTATCTCCCCCTCGATGTAGAGTTGTGAGTGCGGCTGCATATAGGCCATATAGGCCTCGTAGTCCTTGCCGAAAAGAGCCAGTTCGTAGGTGCCGCTGAAGTCCTCCAGAATTATCTTCGCTCCCGGGGAGCCGGACTTGGTCGTGATGTTCTTCACGTCGGTTACAATGCCTGCCACAGCCGTCTTGACGGGGGTTCTGCGCTTCTCGCATTCGTCTATCTTCCCTCCCAGTGCGGAGAGCCGGCAGTCCGTGAAATTCTCTATCTCGAAGGCATAGCGGTCGAGAGGATGGGAACTCAGATACATTCCCACGTATTCCTTCTCCTGCTGCAGCAGGGCAAGAGTGTCCTCCTCTCCAATCAGGGCGGGCATTTCCGGGCGCACGGGTTTCATTTCCTCAACCTCACCGAACAGGGAGGTGGAAGAATCCAGCAGGTCGTTTTTGTAGAGATCGGCATAGCGCACCAGTTCGTCGAGGAACAACTCCCCGCTCCTGCCGGCGGTATAGAACTGTCCACGCTTGTATCCGAACGAGTCGAAGGCTCCGGAAAAGACCATCGTTTCCAGGGATTTCCTGTTGACGCTGCCGGCAAGCCTTTCCATAAAGTCCCATACGTC
>JAKSKJ010000109.1 GCA_024401795.1 Bacteroidales bacterium
TGGATGGAAGCCTGCAGCCCCGTGAAGAACAGGGAGACCGCCAGGGAAAAAGTGAAGCTCGGCATAATAGGACCCGGCTCACGCGGGCAGTATCTTATGTCATTCCTCAAAGACATACCGCAGGCCGAGATCGTGGCTATCTGCGACAATTATCCGGTCAATCTCGAGCAGGGGGCGGAAATGTTCCCTAA
The DNA here is from genome assembly GCA_024401795.1 of Bacteroidales bacterium. GTDB lineage: Bacteria > Bacteroidota > Bacteroidia > Bacteroidales > UBA932 > Cryptobacteroides. The sequence goes on from JAKSKJ010000109.1 coordinate 192, forward strand.
AGCGAAGAAATATGACGATTACAGGCGTCTGCTCGAGGACAGGGAAGTGCAGGCCGTGCTTATTGCCACTCCTCTCGACAGGCATTTCAGGATGGCGATGGACGCTATGGATGCCGGCAAAGATGTGTACTGCGAGAAAGCGATGGCCTACACCATAGAAGAGTGCAAGCAGATGTATCTCAAGCACAAGTCCAGCGGACGAATTCTGTTCATAGGACAGCAGAGGCTCTTCGACCCCAAGTACCACAAGGCAATGGAGGGTGTCGTTCGGGGAGATTACGGTCCTGTGGTCAATGTCAGGAATTACTGGTTCCGCAATGCTGACTGGCGCCGGCCGGTGCCCAGTCCCGAACTTGAGAGACACATCAACTGGAGGCTTTACAGGGAATATTCCCGCGGCCTTATGACCGAACTGGCCTGCCATCAGCTGCAGAACGGTACCTGGGCGACAGGGATGCTCCCCGAGAAAGTGATAGGCACGGGCGACATTGTCTACTGGAAGGACGGACGTGAAGTGTTCGACAGTGTATGCGCCATCTACACCTTCCCCAACGGAGTCAATATGACCTTCGAGTCTGTCATCTCCAACGCTCATTTCGGTATGGGGGAGCAGATACTCTGCAAGGATGCATTCATCGATCTGCCCGGCTCCAGGATTTATCGGGAGACCCCGCCTCGCAAGAGCGGCATCGAGCAGCTCATAGGCGAGATTGAGAATGGCGTGTTCTCCAATTCCGTATTCGCCGGCACCAGCTGGAATTCCGAAAACGCCTCGAAGGACAAGGGGGTTTCCATTATGCCCGAGGCGGTAGGTGACGGTACGCGTGAGATACTTCAGGCGTTCTGCAACAGCTGCATTACCGGGAATATGCCTCCCCGCATCCTTGAAGAGGCATATTATGGTTCCGTGCTGTGCCTGATGGGAGATGAGGCCATGCTGCAGGGCAAGCCGGTCTACATGCAGGAAGAATACAAGATTTGATTTCCCGATGAAGAAGGCTGTCTTTACATTGATTCTGTCAGCGCTTGTGGCGCTGCCCGCCTCGGCTGGTCACGACATCGTCTCCCTGAGCAACTGGGGCCCGTATTCCAAGGAATATCACGGTATCGCTCACATCGATGACACAGCATCCGGGGTGAAGGTCGAGTTCTGTATGGTTCCCGGGCAGTATCGCCGCAATGTGAAGATCCCTTCCGCACTTTTCGACAGTGACGTCCATCCCTGGTACGTGAGTCCGGATATGCGTCAGATATGCTACCGTCAGGAGATCGAGTGGAAAGACAAGGTCTATGCCGACGTGTGCTACAATGTGATGGACGGGAATCTCGTTATGGTGGAGACCCGCTGCGTCAACAATACTGACCTGACCCAGAATGTCAGCCTTCAGCTGGCTGTCCGCAAGTCCGGGGGAGAACCCGGGAAATGGAATCCTGAGATTTCGGAAGGACAGGGCAGTTTCATAGTTCAATATCCCGAAGTGGATGCCTGCTACGGAGTGGCCTGGACCTACCCGCTCACCGAGGTGCGCGAGTTCAGGAACTCTCAGCTGGAAGGGCTGATGCAGCGCAAGGTGCACGACCACGTCCACAAGGTGCTGACGGGTGATGAGGGCGGCAATTTCACTGCCAACTTCATGCGTCCTGTCACGCTGGCGGCTCATAGCGACACCACGATACTGCAGATGATAGCCTGCGGCGAACGTGACTATGTGGAGAAGCATCTTCAATGGTTCATCGAAGGAAGGATGAACTATGCTCCGGGCAGCGTGTACGCACGGATTGACAGAGCCTCGGGGATGCTTGCGGGAGCATCGGCCTACGCAATGGGCAACAGACTCCTTCAGGCGACCCTGCTCACCAACATAGTCTATCCCATCGACGCGTTCGGGGAGCCCATACGGCATTTCTGCCCCGGGAAGAACTGGAACAGCCTCTATACCTGGGACTGCGGTTTCATAGGCTGGGCGATGAGCGCGGTGGATCCGGTACGCGGGTATGAGATTATCCGTCAGTATACTACAGGCCCTGAAGAGGAGGCCCCTTTCGTTCATCACGGCACTCCTCTGGCAACCCAGATACTTGCAATCAATGACGTCTGGCTCAACAACGGTTCCGATGAGGCGATGCTCAGGGAGATATACCCCAGGCTCAAACGTTTCTACGACTATATGTCGGGCCCCGAGTTCAGGGCCCCGAGCGGACTGCTGAGGACCTGGAAGATATTCTATAATTCCGGCGGCTGGGATGACTATGCCGCGCAGAAGTTCCTTACTGATCATCCAGATATCCGAGAGCATACAGCGCCGATGGTCTCCACGTCCTACTATATCCGCTGCGCCCGGATTCTCAGGCAGCTTGCAAGGCATCTGGGACTCAAAAAAGACATCAGTCAGTATGACAAGGATATAGCGGCAATGTCCCGTGGAATCCTTGACAACGCCTGGGATGAGGATTGCGGCTATTTCGGTTACGTGCTTCACGATGATGGAGGAAAGGCCGTGGATATACTTCGTACGGCTGACGGCGTCAATTTCAATATGGGACTTGACGGCTGCACCCCTCTGGTGGCGGGAATCGCCTCTGATGAGCAGAATGAAAGGATGCTGGAGCACATATTCACCGAAGGGGAACTCTGGAGCGGCTGCGGCATCACCGCCGTGTCTCAGACTGCTCCCTACTACAGGGTGGACGGATACTGGAACGGCACTGTATGGATGCCGCACCAGATGATCATGTGGAAGACGATGCTTGACTTCGGCCTTGCATCAAGGGCGAGGCAGATAGCATACAGGGCCCTTGACAAATGGGAAGGGGAATGCAAGGATTCGTACAACTGCTATGAGCATTTCATGCTGGCCAGCGGGCGTGGAGGCGGATGGAACAATTTCTCGGGACTGTCGTCTCCTGTCATAAATCTGTACAGCGCATATTTCAAGCCGGGAACGGTCAGCGCAGGATTCGGCACTCTCATATCCAAGCCGGTATGGGGGGAGGGCAACAGCCGTTTCGAGGCGGTGCTGGAGTTCGAACCGGGGCTTGAAGGCCGCACGGTCAGCGTGCTGGCCTGCGTGGCGCCGGGTCACGAGTACCGGGTTACGCTTGACGGAAAGGAGGTCCCGACAGTATCTCCTGAGGACGGGCAGCTGGAAATCTCACTGAAGGCTTGCCGCAAGGCCGCAAAATTGATTATCAACACTAAAGACTAGACAATATGGTAAATCCGTTTTCACTGGAAGGGAAAGTGGCTCTCGTGACGGGAGCCTGCTACGGCATAGGATACGCCATCGCCAAGGCATTCGCGCTGGCCGGGGCAGAGGCGATAATTTTCAACGCCCGCACACAGTCAAACATAGACAAGGCTATGGAAGACTACAAGGCTGACGGTATCAATGCCAGGGGCTACATCTGCGATGTTACCGACGAGGTGTCGGTACAGAAGATGGTGGCCGAAGCCACGGCGGAATTCGGCCACATCGACATTCTGGTCAACAACGCCGGCATCATCAAGCGTATCCCTATGCACGAGATGGCTCGCGAGGAGTTCCAGCAGGTCATAGACATAGACCTCGTGGGACCTTTCATCTGTTCCAAGGCCGTCCTTCCCCAGATGATGCAGCGTCGCGAGGGCAAAATCATCAACATCTGCTCGATGATGTCCGAACTCGGACGCGAGACCGTCTCCGCATACGCATCGGCGAAAGGCGGGCTCAAGATGCTCACCCGCAATATCTGCTCCGAATACGGTGAATACAACATTCAGTGCAATGCCATCGGCCCCGGCTACATAGCCACGCCGCAGACCGCACCTTTGAGAGAACCACAGCCGGACGGAAGCAGGCATCCTTTCGACAGCTTCATCTGTGCCAAGACCCCTGCAGGACGCTGGCTTGATCCGGATGAACTCGGAGGTCCCGCAGTATTTCTGGCATCGCACGCATCGGATGCAGTGAACGGCCACATTCTCTATGTGGACGGAGGAATTCTCGCATATATTGGCAAACAACCCAAATAATAATGGCTTCAATTGATATGGCCGGA
>JAKSKJ010000011.1 GCA_024401795.1 Bacteroidales bacterium
GTTCTACGGGCTCGAGGTCGTCTTCAGGCAGGTGGAGACCTTCTATGAATCTGACGCTTGCCACCTGCAGGGCGGAAACCCTCTTGCCCTTGGCTCCTATACCTTTCTTGGCGATGAATTCCTCCGCATTGACAACTTCAGGTGCACGGCCCTCGTTCTTGCCCCCGAAGGTTATTTCCACCTGCGGATGCTTGTCATCCACCAGTTCCACGAAATAGGACCCCTTCCCGTCAGATATGAACGACATAGGGTTGTTGTCGGAGATTTCGAATGAGAACCTCTTGATATAGAAGGCTTTGGCCTCGCCGTCATAGTATAGGGCACTCCAGGTCTTGTTTGTGTCGAGTTTCTCTATCTTGAGAAGATCGCCCTGATAGCGGCTGCTCAGATCCGTGGGTGTCGTATAATATGAGCCGTCCTTGAAGACTGCCAGTACCTTGTCGCCGGTACCGAAAGCTCCGAGATATAATCCGCGCGAGTCTTCGTTGAGGCGCTGTATGTCCTCGTCGAACCATATATCCTTGCCTCCTATGGTGGAAACGCCCTTCGATATCTGGGATATGCTCTTTACGGGATTCTTGCTCACCACGTTTCCGCGGGAAGCCCTTCCCTTGATACCCAGGTCGGCGAAATTCCAATCCATTATCAGTTTCTTGAGTTTCGGACGCGGGCGCAGATATATGCGTACCGTTTCGGCCTCGGCGTTGCGGTTTGCCGTGAACCAAAATATGATGGAACCTGGTGTTCCCATAGTGATGTCATACTCCTTGTCGCGTGTGATGCCTGTGATGGCGAAGCGTTTTGCGTAATAAATGCCGCTGGCCCCGTCCTTGTAGATGACGTTGTATGTCATACGGGTGTCACCGCGGTTGAACACGGCCACGTGGATGATGTCCTTGCCGAAGAAGGCCTTGTCGCTGACTTTCGTCACGCGGAACTTGCCGTCCTTGTTGATGACGAGTATTTCGCTGAGGTCGCTGCAGTCGCAGATGAACTCACCGTTGTCGTCCTTCTTCAGGGCCATTCCCACGAAACCTTCTTCCTTGTTGGCATACAGCTTGGCGTTGTTCGATACGACCTTTGTCGCCGCAATGGCCTCGAATTCGGATATTTCGGTAAGCCTCGGGAACTTGTCTTCACCGCCATAGCGTTTCTTGATGCTCTTGAAATAGTCGATGGTATAGCGGGTGAGGTTGTCGAGATTGTTCTTGACCTCATTCATTTCCTTCTCTATACCCTTGATTTTCTCCTCATTGGCCTTGATGTCGAACTTGGAAATCTTGCGGACGGGCTTCTCCACCAGCATAAGGATATCGTCACGGGTAATCTCGCGTTTCAACTTATTCTGATATTCCTTCATCTTGTCGAAGGTCTCGTCCAGCTGGGCTTCCCAGGATTTGGCCTCGTTCTCGAGTATCTTGTATATCTTGTTCTCAAAATATATGCGTTCCAGACTACTGTAGTGCCAGTCCCTGTCCAGTTCGTCCAGCCTTATCTGCAGCTCCTGACCTAGCAGGTCCTTGGTGTGGTTGGTGTTGTAGCGGAGTATGTCGTCAGTGCCCCAGAACTCCGGTTTGCCTTCCACAATCACGCAGGCGTTGGGACTGATGGACACCTCACAATCCGTAAAGGCATACAACGCATCTATTGTCTTGTCGGGGGAGACGTCGTTGGGCAGATGTATCTGTATGTTGGCATGGGAGGCTGTGAGGTCGTCGATCTTGCGCACCTTTATCTTGCCCTGCTCCTTGGCCTTCATTATGCTGTCCTTGATGCTCTCCGTGGTCTTGCCGTAGGGGATTTCGGTGATAGCAATGGTGCTCTTGTCTATCTTCTCTATCTTTGCACGTACCTTGATGACACCGCCCCGGCGTCCGCTGTTGTAGCGGCTGCAGTCGGCGAACCCTCCGGTAGGGAAGTCCGGATACAGGGTGAATTCCTCATTCTTGAGTATGGCGACGGATGCATCCAGAAGTTCATTGAAGTTGTGCGGCAATATCTTGCAGGCAAGACCTACGGCTATGCCTTCGGCTCCCTGGGCCAGCAGCAACGGGAATTTTACGGGAAGCTCCACCGGTTCGTCGGCCTTGCCATCATAGGACTTCATCCATTTTGTGGTCTTCTTGTTGAACACCACTTCCTTGGCAAATTTGCTCAGGCGGCACTCGATGTACCTCTGCGCGGCACTGCCGTCACCTGTGAGTATGTTGCCCCAGTTACCCTGCGTGTCGATCAACAGCCCTTTCTGTCCGAGGACCACCAGCGCACCGAATATTGATGCATCTCCGTGGGGGTGGTAGGCCATAGCCTGACCGACTATCTTCGCGGCTTTCGTCAGTTCGCCGTTGTCGTGCTCGAACATCGAATGGAGCACACGGCGCTGTACGGGTTTCAAACCGTCTCCTATATGGGGAACGGCCCTGTCAAGAATTACCTCCGACGAGTAGTCCAGAAACCAGTTCTGGAACATTTCCGTCAGTTTGAACTGCTGCGTACCGCTCTCCTGTGTCGTCTTTATCTCTTCTTCCATAATCTTGTCTTAAAATTCATAGCCGAAGCGTTTGAGCTCCTTTCTGTTTTCCCTCCAATCCGGATCCACCTTCACGAAAGTGCTCAGGAAGACTTTCTTCTGGAAGAAATCTTCCATATCCAGCCTCGCCTCGGTGCCGACCTTCTTCAAGGCGGCTCCGCCTTTACCTATAATTATTCCTTTCTGCGAATCACGCATCACATAAATCACGGCCTTGATGTCATAACGTTCGCGGCCCTCCTTGAATTCCTCGATTTCCACCTGACAGCTGTAGGGAAGTTCGTCGTTGTAGTTCAGGAAAATCTTCTCTCGGAGAATCTCACTGGCGAAAAAGCGCAGGTTCTGCACCGTGAAGACATCCTTGTCGTACCATGCGGGTGCAACGGGAATTGCGTCCACTATTGCGTCGAATATGTTGTCGAGGTTGAATTTCTCCAGTGCGGAGGCGGGGAATATCGTGGCTTTCGGCAGCTTTTCCTTCCACCAGGCCATCAGTTCCGTCACCTTTTCCTGATTGCTGATATCTATCTTGTTTATTACCAGTATTACAGGACATTCCAACTTCTGGAGCTTGGCGACATATTCGACATTCTTGTCGGCCTGCTCCACCGTATCGGTCACGTAAAGTATCACGTCGGCATCCCCTATGGCCTCGTCCACGAAGTTCAGCATATTCTGCTGCAGGCGGTAGTTCGGTTTCAGGATGCCCGGAGTGTCGGAATACACTATCTGGTAGTCCTCACCGTTGACTATGCCCATAATGCGGTGGCGCGTGGTCTGGGCCTTGGAGGTGACGATGCTGAGTTTTTCACCCACCAGAGCGTTCATCAGCGTGCTTTTGCCCACATTGGGGTTGCCGATTATGTTTACGAATCCGGCTTTGTGCTGCTGCGCTCCCATCAGTTGAAGGCCCCCATCTTTAGAATGTTGACCTCTCCCTCCGTAAGATAGCGCCAGGCTCCGCGCTTGATGCCTTTCTTCGTGAGACCGGCGAAATAAACCCTGTCGAGACCTTTTACCTGATAGCCCAGGTATTCGAAGATGCGGCGCACGATGCGGTTTCTGCCGCTGTGTATCTCGATGCCCAGTTTTCTCTTGTCCTCAGGGTCCACGTAATCAAGTTCGTCGGCCTTGATCATACCGTCTTCCAGCGTAATGCCTTTGAGTATCCTGTCGAAATCCTCCTCCGTCAGTTTCCTGTCCAGGGTGACTTCGTATATCTTCTTCTTGTTGAAGGAAGGATGCGTCAGTCTTTCGGCCATCTCGCCGTCATTGGTGAACATCAGCACCCCTGTCGTGTTCTTGTCCAGACGTCCCACGGGGAACACCCTTGTGGGGCATTTGGTCAGCAGGTCCATAACGGTCTGGTCTGCGTGCGGGTCCGAGGTGGTGGTGACGAAGCCTTTCGGCTTGTTCATCACGATATAGACTTTTTCCTCACCTTGCAGTTTCTGACCTCCGAAAAGGACAGTATCCTTGCGTGTGTCTATCTTGGTTCCGAGTTCTGTGACGACCTTGCCGTTCACCGTGACCACACCTGCCTGGATCAGGCGGTCGGCTTCACGCCTTGAGCATACGCCCGAATTGGCTATGAACTTGTTGAGGCGGACCTCGGTGGATGGTGCTGCGGGTACGGCTTTCTTCCTGGCCGTCTTGCCCTCGAATTTGGGTTTGCCCTCGAACTTGGGTTTGCCCTCGAACTTGGGCTTGTGGTCTTCGAAACCGGGTTTGCCCTCGAACCTTGGCTTATGGCTCTCGAAGCCGTTGCGGCCCTCCCTGCCTTCAACCTTGCCGCGGCTACCTCGTCCCTCTCTGCCTGGCTTGCCGTCGTAATCCCTACGGGGGCTTGCCTGTTTGTCGTAATCCCTACGACTCTTTCTCTTTACTTCCATTATTTAAGCTTGAAAATATAGGTGATCGTTCCCTTCATCTGCTCCGGAGATTCAGGGCTTACATTGAATTTCGTTTTAAGCGCGGCTTGTCGTGCGGCGGTCCACATATCCTTGTCCGTTACCGTGGTGCCGTCCGCGCCGGGGAAAGCTTTGATTACCGCCCCCTGCCTGTCTACCCAGATTTCGACTACGACGACGCCCTCGTTCTGTACTCCGTAATTGGGTTTTGCCGGCACACCGACATAATCACGACCCTTAATGCGTGCCGTCGGCGTGCCCTCGATTTTCGCCTGTGCGGCATTGCCCTGCGCGTGTCCGGCCTTCAGGGCATCCGACACTTCACGTGCGGTCTGGGCGGCCAGGGTGTCCTTGTCCGTATTCTGCGCGGCGTGGAAGAGCGAACGATTGTCTATGACTTCTTCGCGCTTGGGCTCGGGCACCTCTACGTCCCCGCCAGTACCGACAGTAGATGCTTTCGCAAGATTCTGCTTCGTTCCCTTGTACTGTGCTTCGCTTTTCTGCACGAGTTCCAGCTTCTTCTTCGGATCGGCCTGCTCGGCGGACGGTTCGCGTCCGTATTTCCTGACCTTAATGACCGGCGGCTCCTGCTCCTCGAAGTCGATGACCAGGGTCTTTTCCTGCGGTGGTGGATAGATGTATTTCAGTCCGGAAAAATTGCACAGGAGGACAATGGCAAGGTTCAGACCGATTGAAAGCACCAGTCCGAATATCCCCGCATTGTATTTCTGGCGGTATTGCTCCTGTGTGTATCTCTGACTTTCCACTGTCTTCGTTCTGCTGTGGCTCTATTCCGGAGAGGTGGCCATTATTACCTTGTAGTGATTCCTCTTGGCGATGTTCATCACGGCTACAACCTCCTTGACGGGTACTGTCTCGTCCGCAAAGATGCTGAATGTGGGATCCTCCTCGTTCTGCAGTTTCTCTATCAGGGCGTCTTCCACTTCCTCGAAGGGGATGGCCGTTTCGTTGCCGTCGATGTGGAAGGAATAGTTTCCGTCCTGCCAGTCCTTGATAGACACGCTTGTAGTGGCCTTTGCCGCCACCTGACCCGTGCTCTTCGGGAGCAGGAGCTTCAGCGCGTTGGGATTTATCAAGGTGCTGGTAATCAGGAAGAAAATCAACAGCAGGAACACGATGTCGGTCATTGATGACATCGCCGTCGTTGCATCTGCCTTTATTGTTCTTTTGATAGCCATTGTACTATTCTTTTTCTTCTTCTACGCCTTCGGGCATTGATTCGAGTATGTCGAGCATATCCATCGTCGCGGTGTCCATACTTGCCGTAAGGGCGGCGACCCTGCCGACGAGGAAATTGTATGCGAAATATGCTATGATGCCGACGATAAGACCTCCTACGGTGGTAATCATCGCTTCATAGATACCTCCGCTGAGGAGTGTTATGTCGACGTTGTTGCCGGAGTTGGCCATATTGAAGAAGGCCTTGACCATACCGGTTACGGTGCCGAGGAAACCTATCATAGGTGCACCTCCGGCGATGCTCGCCAGACCGCTGAGGCCTTTTTCGATGCGGGCGACCTCGACGTTGCCGGCGTTTTCCATTGCGGCCTGCACTTCCTGCAGAGGGGCGTGGCGATGGCTTATGCCTTTTTCCGTCATCCTTGCCACGGGAGTGTCATATTTGCCGCAGAGCGCCTTGGCGTTTTTGACCTGTCCGGCGTGGAGGTAGTCCTGGATGTCGTTCATAAAGTAGCGGTCGATTTTGGACGCTTTGCTGATCAGCCAGAGTTTCTTTCCGAAAAGATAAATGGCGACCAGGCTGAGGATTGCGAGTACAATCATAATCCAGCCGCCTTTGGTGGCCATTTCCAGTAGTGAGTAAGACATTACTTGTTCTTCCATATCGTTTGTGTTTTTTTATTTTTTGATTCTGCTTATCACGAGTTGCCCGGATTTGTCCGGATTAACTTACAAAGTTAATAATTTTTTTTGTTTCAATATTTGATGCCGGTGAGGAAAAGGGCGTGTCCGGGCACCGATTGTCCGGCGTCGGACCTCGTGCCTCTTTCCAACAGTTCCAGAATATACTCAGGTTCGCGCTTTCCCCGACCTATATCCACCATCGTTCCCACTATTGCCCTGACCATATTCCTCAGGAACCTGTTCGCCTCGATAGTGAATGTCAATGACCGATACGTCAGCGGCAGGTCATTGGCCGAGCCTCTGGCCACGGCGGGCTTAAGCCCTTCTGCTCGGGCCGAAAGCATCAAAATGCTTTCTGTAAACCCACTCGCGACCCCTGGCCTGACGGAGGGGCCAGGAATATCTATTTGGGCGCTCGCTGAGCGCTGACCCGCCGCGAAGCGGTGGGAGGGGCCGATTGCGACGCAATCGGGGCGAGGCAATGAGCCTGCCGTGGAGTTTAGGTCATTGACGGCCCAGTGGGCGGCGTAGATTTCGCAGACGGAAGTGCGGTTGTCGGAGCCTGTCTTTTCGAAACATTTGCAGTCGTGAGTGCCGAGCAGATAGGCGCAGGCCCTGTTCATCCTGTCGATGTCCAGGTCGAAGCGGCAATACCAGCTGAAATCGTTCTTGAACGGGTCTTTCCGATTATGGATAAAGTACTGGTATTCACGGCTTTTGGCGCTGAAGCGCGCGTGAAAGTCATCGCTGACCGGCTCGATGGAGTATATGGCTATATCCTTGGGCAGTATGGCATTGAGGTGATAGGCGAGTTGTGCCGTGTCAAGGTTGGCTTCATAATCGAAATGCGCGACATAGAAGCTCGCGTGGACGCCGGTGTCCGTGCGTCCTGCTCCCACAACCTCCGTCGGAGTACCCAGCAGGGTGGACAGGGCATCCTGCAACGCCCCCTGTACCGACGGGTCTCCGGGCTGGATCTGCCATCCGCAGAACCCCGCACCGTTATATGAAAGTGTTATTTTGTATCTCATAATCAGTCCGGCTATCTCCAGGACATCCCGATATCCTCGTGCATTTCAGAACAGGTAATGCGTCCGTCCGAGACATTTGCCCTGGAAAATCGGACACCCGGTGAGAAACAACGCCCAATATTCAGACCGTCCACGTCGGATGCAGGACCTTCGGTGTCCCGCATACGATCCGGCCGCATAGAAATGGAAAGTATTACTATGGTCTCTGTATCGAATACATAGTAGAGGGAATCTTCAAACGAGATTTTCCTGACCCATACACCTGCGTATTTCCCTTGTAATTGCATTGGAGCACCAATCCCGCTTTCGGGATGCTCCAAGATGTCCTTCAACAGGGCCTTGATTTTATCAGCGCAACCGGTATCCCTTTCTTTCACACGTTTGTAAACGTCAAGGGCTTTTGGCAGAAATTCAAGATTCATAGATCTTCTATATTTACAGAAACGGTTTTGCCTGCTCTCAATGAAGCGATGCCATTTTCAATTTCTTCCGGTAAATCTGCATTATGAATCAGAGCCTCCGTTTCGCGAATGGAATTGTATTCATTCAATGAAATCAAAACGGCAGCAGTATTTCCCCTATTGATAAGGACTGGATTCCCGTCAGACAATACTTGATCCACATACTGTCTTATATTGGACCTGAATTCTGAAATGTTCGTTGTGACCATACAAAAACTTTTTCCAAATATACGTACAAAAAATTGTACAAGCAAAACAATTGCACTTAAAATCGGATTTTGCTGTGAAAAAAATCCTTATCTTTGCGGAAGAAATCAGATCCGGAGGAAGCTCTGAGGGAAAAGATGGAAAAAAGAACAGGTACAGTCATCATTTCGGTCGAGGACAGGGCACAGGCGCCAGCGCTGAATGCCATTCTGTCGAAGCACGCGGACATCATTCTCTGTCGCGTGGGATATCCGAGATTAAGCAAAAACAGCATCATCACCATCCTTATCGAAGGCACTACGGACCGGATCGGAGCCCTGACCGGCCAACTCGGCAGGCTCAGCGGCATCGAAGTCAAATCCGCCTTGCTCAAGCCTAGAAACGACAGTGATGATGAAACCGCACTTCAGGATTAAAGCCCTTTTGTCGCTGTCGGCACTTCTGCCGGCATTGCCCGCCGCCGGCTCTGTCTCATTGGCACCGCACTCCGGCATTTCTGCGGAACAGGACACGACCGTTTCCGCCCGGACTCAGGACACGACCGTTTCCGCCCGGACTCAGGACACGACCGTTTCCGTCCGGACTCAGGACACGACCGTTTCCGTCCGGACTCAGGACACAATCGTTTCCGTCCGGACCCTGGAGGAGTCGGTCGTGGCGTCGTTCAGACCTGACGGCGCAATAAGGGATATGGCTGCCGATGTCAATGTCGTGACATCCCTGGATGCCAAAAAGTCCATCGCCACCACTGCGGCCGACGTGCTCTCCAGGGAGCCGGGGCTCAGCAAGGGCAGTGACGGTGTATGGGCCACCAACATACACGTGCGCGGATTCGGCGAAGACCGTCTCGTAACCCTTGTGGACAGAGTAAGAGTGGCGGTGGCCACGGAGCATACGACATCTCTCAGTATGCTGGATATCAATGATATAGAGAGAATAGAGGTGGTAAAGGGGGCGCAGTCGTCCATCTACGGGACGGGAGCTGTCGGCGGCATAATAAATGTCATCACGAAGGACGGGCATTTCGCAAACGAACCATACTTTGAAGGACGCCTCACCGCAAATTATGCCAGCGCCAACAACGGTCACGGCGAATATCTTTCGCTCCAGGGCGGCGGCAGGAAATGGTATGTCAGGGCCAGCGGCTCGTTCTATGGTGCCGGTGACATCAGGACTCCGCAGGGATATCTTCCGAACAGCGCTTATAAAAGCGCCAACGCCGCTCTTAAGGCAGGATTCAAACCCAAGGAAAACCGTGTACTGAAACTCAACTTCCAACAGAGTCATTCCTGGGATGTGGGCGTTCCCGGGGGCGCAGCATTCTCTCCACAGGCGACAGCCACCTTCAAAAACGCCGACAGGACCCTTGCGAGCCTCAGTTACGGTATGACCGCACTCACAAGGTCGTTGTCCAACCTGGACTTCAAGGTCTTCTACCAGGGTATCAGGCTGGATGTCGAGATGCAGCCCAATGCTCCAAAGCCCCAGACAGGGGCGAGACCGGTGCTGGTGACTCCCGGCGCAACGCACAGGACTTTCGGTGCAAGGGCGGAAAGCCGCTGGAATCTTGCAGGGTGGAACAGCCTGCACGCAGGCGCCGAAATATGGCAGAGACGCATATCGAGCTATAGGTACAAGTATATAGACAAATATTCCGACGGTGTGCCCGTATCGCAGGTTGTGCTCAATGAAACGCCTCTTCCGGACGCTTCTTATACTTCAGCCGGCATTTTCGTGCAGGACGCCATGAATTTTCTGGAAGGACGTCTCCTGTTGGATCTCGGTGCCCGTGCGGATGTCAACCACGTCAGAAACAGTTCCTGCGCCATATTTCCGGCGGGCAGCCGCACCGATCCTTCCTGGAGTGCAAATGCCGGACTGCTGTTCAAGGCCTGCCGGGAATGTGACCTGACATTGAACATCTCCAGGTCCTATCGCAGCCCGGCCCTTGAGGAACTTTTCAAGTTCATCGACCTCAGCGGCAACAAGGTTCACTATGGCAATCCGGCGCTCAAGCCGGAGAAAGGGCTGGGCGCGGATTTGGGCGTGAGGGCCCGCAGCGGCGGACTCGAATTCCGCTTGTCTGGCTATGTCAACGGCATAAGGGATATGATTGTGGAGCGCAACATCACCGCCGGCCCCAACCAGCCCGGCACTACGGATTCCGGAAGCGCAATAGATACCCTCGTCCTCCAGAATGCGGGTCGTGCGCTGCTCTACGGTTTCGATTTCAGCATTTCATACGAAATAATAAAAGGTCTGAAAGTCTATGCTTCGGGCGATTGGACCATAGGCCGCGAGATTTCGGATAATTGGAACTCTCTGCCGGGGATTCCGCCGCTCAACGCCCGCGCAGGAATTTCCTATGACAATCTGAAAATCCTCGGCGCAAGCTTTGAATGCGTTGCCGCCGGAGCCCGCAGGGACGGCCAGATTGCTTCCGGAGAGCGGGCCACACAGGGGTGGTACAGGCTGGATTTCGCCATACACTCCAGGATTTTCACCTTCGGCCGCTGCGCTCTCCAGTGCTTCGCCGGGGTGGACAACATCACGGATCAGACTTACACCAACTTCCTGTCCACAAACCGCGGAAACATCATCTGCGAGCCGGGCCGCAACTTCTTCATAAGGGCGAATTTCACTTTTTGACCCGCAGTATATGATTTTAGTGCTTGCACTGTAATATTGGCACTGATTTTGTTGTATATTTGTGCCTTTGGAAACTCACTTGAAAAATCAAGTTTCAAACACAAATATGGATAGTGTAAACATCAAAGAATTGAACGACCGCATTCAGCAGGAAAGCCAGTTCGTGGATATGCTCTCCCTTGAGATGAACAAGGTCATCGTCGGGCAGAAGCATCTCGTGGAAAACCTGATGATCGGTCTTCTCAGCGGCGGGCACATTCTTCTCGAAGGTGTTCCCGGTCTGGCCAAGACTTTGGCCATCAACACTCTGGCACAGGCTGTGGACGCAAAGTTCAGCCGAATCCAGTTCACCCCCGACCTTCTTCCCGCCGACGTCCTCGGTACTGTGATATATTCGCAGAAGAAGGAAGAGTTCACGGTACGCAAGGGCCCCATCTTCGCCAATTTCGTACTTGCGGATGAGATCAACCGAAGCCCTGCGAAAGTGCAGTCGGCCCTTCTCGAGGCGATGCAGGAAAAACAGGTTACCATAGGCGAAGAAACCTTCAAACTCCCTCAGCCTTTCCTTGTGATGGCCACCCAGAACCCCATTGAGCAGGAAGGAACCTATCCTCTGCCCGAGGCCCAGGTGGACCGTTTTATGCTGAAGGTCATCGTGGGCTATCCTTCAAAGGAAGAGGAGAAAGAAATCATAAACCTCAATCTGAAAGGGGAATTCCCGAAACCCAACGCAGTCGTGTCTCCGGAGGACATCATCCGTGCCCGTGAAGTGGTCCGCGAGGTGTATATGGACGAGAAGATCGAGAAATACATAGTAGATATCGTGTACGCTACCCGTACTCCCGAAAAATACAATCTCGAAAAACTGAAAGGTCTCATTTCCTACGGCGCATCCCCGCGTGCCAGCATCTCACTGGCCCAGGCCGCCAAGGCTTATGCCTTCATCAAACGCCGCGGATACGTGATTCCCGAGGACGTGCGTGCCGTATGCCCTGAAGTCCTCCGTCACCGTATAGGCCTCACCTATGAGGCTGAGGCGGAGAATGTTACGACCGAAGAAGTCGTACAGGAGATACTCAATGCCGTCGAAGTGCCTTAACAGTTGATTTCAGTTGTCTGAATGGAAGCAAACGAACTGCTCAGGAAAGTCCGGAAGATAGAGATCCGAACCAAAGCTCTGTCGCACCAGATATTCGCCGGGGAATACCACTCCGCCTTCAAGGGCCGTGGTATGACTTTCAGCGAGGTGCGCGAGTACCAGTGGGGCGATGACGTACGCAATATGGAGTGGAACGTCACCGCGCGCCTGCGTACACCTTATATAAAGGTTTACGAGGAAGAGCGCGAACTCACTGTGGTCCTGCTTCTGGATATGAGCCGCAGCGGTCTTTTCGGCAGCAGACAGCGTACCAAGCGCGAACTCATAGCCGAGATCGCCGCAGTGCTCAGCTTTTCAGCCATCATCAACAACGACAAGGTGGGCGCGATTTTCTTCAGTTCCAAGGTGGAGAAGTTCATCCCCCCGAAGAAGGGCCGCAGCCACCTGCTGCACATCATACGCGAGATTCTCGAATTCGAGCCGCAGAATGACGGTACGGACCTTTCGGAAGCGCTGCGCTATCTGACCAACGCCATCAAGAAGAAATGCACCGCCTTCGTCCTAAGCGATATGCTGGATGTGGACTCTGGCGGCCAGCCCAGATATGAGGATGCCCTGAAGGTGGCCGTCAACCGCCACGATCTTGGAGTTATCCAGGTGTATGACCCCCGTGAGAGGACCATTCCTGCTGTGGGACTCATCCACGTGAAGGATGCCGAGACTGGTGCTGACGGCTGGATCAACAGTGATTCAAGGAATGTGCGCGAGGCCTACAGCGGGTGGTTCACCCGTATGAATGCCGCGACGGAGAAGATGCTGCGCCGCTATCAGATAGACACCGTGAGCATCTCCACCGATGAAGATTATGCCAAGGGACTTATGACTTTTTTCCATAGAAGATGATGTCAAGGTTTTTGAAATATATTTTTAATGGTTTAGTTACAGTTGTTGCTGTGGTTTCCTGCTCACCCAAGGCCGATGAGACGGCTGAAACAGGGGTTCAGGACGGTCCTGCCGCCTTTGTCGAGCAGCTCCAGCCGCGTGACAGCATACTTATCGCCGACCAACTCAGGTATGGTGTCAATCTTCCCGGCGTAGCATTGTCCGATGCCGTCGAACTGCCGCAGGTGGGCGATACGCTGATGGCCGACATCGACATTGTGAAAGGGTGGGTGATCGACACCCTGAAGATTCACAGGAAAGACAGTCTCCAGGACTTGAGCGTTGCGCTCACCATCACTTCCTTCGAGGAAGGCGAATATCGGCTGCCAGGTATTCCTGTGGCCATTCACAGGGGGGACGGCAGCGTGGACACGCTGCAATTCAAGGGGCAGGACGTGCTCTTTTGCACTATGCCCGTCGATACCGCCACATTCGAAATACACGACATCAAGGGACAGATGCGCTATCCGGTGACCTTTACCGAGGTGCTGCCCTGGATTTTCGGTGTACTGCTGCTTGCAGGCGCCGTATATGCAGCCCTGTTCTTCATCAGGCGTCACCGCCGCAAAATGGAGGAAGCCGCGCATAAGGACCCGCCGCACATCATCGCTTTGCGCAAGTTGGATGCCTACCGCGGGGACAAGTATTGGGCTCCTGCCAAGCAGAAGGCCTTCTACAGTGGCGTGACTGATGCCTTGCGCGAATACATTGCATCCAGGTACGGTATCGGCGCGATGGAAATGACTACGGCCGAGATGTTCAAGGCCCTTAAGAAGTCCGATATGCCGGAAGACCTGAAGGCCGACCTGCAGACTCTTTTCGAGCGTTCGGATTTCGTGAAATTTGCAAAACACGTGGCTACCGACGAAGAAAACGCAGAGGTTCTGCCCTTGAGCGTAAAATTCGTCACCACCACTTATCAGGAAGATATAAAGGAGGAAAGCGCCAATGTTCTTTGAGTATCCCTGGTTGTTATGGTTGCTTGTAGTGCCGGCGCTGCTGGTGCTGCACTACCTGTATCTTGAGTTGAAAGGCCGCAATCCCCATCTCAGGGTGTCCACGATAACTCCGTGGAAGGCCGGTGGTTGGGACTATATGACCATTGTGCGTCATATACCCTTTGCCCTCAGGATATTCGCCCTGGTGATGATAGTCATTGCCATCGCCCGTCCGCGCAGCAGCGAGGAGGTCGAGAAGACGGACACGGAAGGTATAGACATAGTGATGGCGATGGACGTTTCGACATCTATGCTGGCGCGGGATTTCACCCCGGACCGTCTCGAGGCGTCCAAGGACATAGCGATCCAATTCATATCCCAGCGTCCTTCGGACCGTATGGGCATAGTCGTTTTTGCTGGTGAGAGTTATACGCAATGCCCTCTGACCACCGATCGTGCCACACTCATCAACCTGATGAAGGAGATACAGACCGACCTTATCGAGGACGGTACTGCGATAGGCAACGGACTGGCCACTGCGGTATCCAGAATGAAGGATTCCGATGCGAAGAGCAGGGTGGTGATACTGCTTACCGACGGTGTGAACAACCGTGGTGAGATTACTCCCCAGACTGCCGCCGAGATAGCGAAAACCTACGGTGTGAGGGTTTACACGATAGGTGTCGGTGCGAACGGAGTGGCTCCCTATCCCGTTATGACCCCCTGGGGCCCCGACGTGCAGGATATGCAGGTGGAAATAGACGAAGAGCTGCTCAAGGATATTGCAGGGCAGACGGGAGGACGTTATTTCCGTGCCACGGACAATGCCAAGCTGGCTGAAATTTACGAAGAGATAAACAAGATGGAGAAGGTCCGCACGACTGTGGATTCCTTCCCCATATATAAAGAACTGTTCCCCAGGTATGCTCTGCTGGCGCTTATCGCGCTGCTGCTGGAGATATTGCTTGTGGCTGTAATAAGGAGGTTGCCGTAATATGCTGTATTTTGCCAATCCGGGATATCTGTATCTGCTGATACTTGTTCCGCTGCTGGTTGCGGGGTATGCCCTGTTGCGCTGGCTGCGTTCGAAGCGTGTGGCGGCCTTTGCCGGTGACAAGCGGCTTGCGAAAGAATTGATGCCCTCCGTTTCCCCAGTCAAGGGCTGGGTGCGTACGATATTGTTCGCCGTGGCGTTCGCTTCGTTCGTGATAGGCATAGCGAGGCCCCAGATAGGAGCCAAGCTTTCCGAACACAAGACCCAGGGCGTGGAGGTGATGATCTGCCTGGACGTGTCCAATTCGATGCTGGCCCAGGACTATTCTCCCTGCCGTCTGGACAGGGCGAAACTGGCGATTTCCCGCTTTGTGGACAAACTTCGCGACGACCGTATAGGCCTCATAGTTTTTGCGGGGCAGAGCTTCGTGCAGCTGCCCATAACCAGTGACTATGTGTCCGCAAAGATGTTCCTCGGCAGTATAGGTACCGATTCCGTGCCCATTCAGGGTACGGCAATAGGCGATGCCATACGTACGGCGGTGCGCGGATTCAGCGACCAGAGCAGCAAGAGCCGTGTGATAATAATAATCACGGACGGTGAAAACCACGAGGATGATGCCGTCGAGGCTGCCCGTCAGGCGGCGGAGGTCGGTGTAAGGGTGTTCACCGTCGGAGTTGGCTCTCCCGAAGGCAAACCCATACCTATGGGCGGTGACCTTCTCAAGGACAAGGACGGCAATATAGTGGTGACGAAACTGGATGAGGCGGCATTGCAGGAGATTGCCGATGTCGGGAACGGTGCATACGTGCGTGCCGGGAACGGTGAATTCGGACTCAACCCCATCATCGACAGCATTCACAGGATGGATGCCGAGGAGTTCTCGTCCGTGGTGTTCGAGGAATTCGACGAGCAGTATATGTATTTCTTCGGCTTTGCCCTGCTGCTTCTCGTTGTCGAGATGCTTGTAGGCAGCCGTAAACTCAGGTTCAATCTGTTCAACAGGAAATAGTTATGAAACGTTTGACAGGCATATTGACATTACTTCTTTCCGTGTCCGTCGCGGTGTTTGCCCAGACTCCTGCGGACAAGCGTGAGGTGCGCAGCGGCAACCGTGATTTCAAGCGTGACAATTATAAGGAGGCGGAAATAGATTACCGCAAGGCCCTGATCAAGGACAGTACTTCCGTGGCCGCGAATTACAATCTTGCAAATACGCTGTACCGTATGCAGGACTGGGAACAGGCAGGGAAGTTCATAGAAACGGCCGAAACTGCGGAGAATGCCGACGTGTATTACAACAAGGGTGACATCGCCCTCCAGAACAAGGACTACAATACGGCTGTGGATGCCTTCAAGCAGGCTTTGCTCCTGAATCCAGGCGATCTGGATGCCAAGGAGAACTACATCTACGCCAAGAAAATGCTCGAAGACCAGCAGCAGAACGGCGGCGGTGGCGGCAACAATGATCAGAATCAGGATCAGAACCAGAACAATGATCAGAATCAAAACCAGGATCAAAATCAGAACAACGACCAGAATAAGGATAATCAGGATAATAAGGACCGGAATCAGGACAATAAAGACCAGAACCAGGACCAGAACCAGAATCAGAATCAGGACAACGGTCAGGGGCAGGGCGGTCAGCAGCCCGAGTTGAGCCCGCAGGCGGCCGAACAGATGCTGCAGGCGATTGCCGCCAAGGAAAAAGACACGCAGGACAAGGTGAAGAAGGCGGAAGCTTTCAAGGCACAGTCCCGTCAGAAAGAGAAGAATTGGTAAGATGAAGAAAAGTATTGCATTCATATTCGTTGCGTTGGCCTCCGTGCTGACGCTTTCTGCGCAGATAAAGGTTAGCGCCCCCGGTGTCGTCGGCATCGATGAGCAGTTCAACGTCACTTTCACCCTGACGGAAAAGCCGTCATCCTTCGAATGGTCGCCGGGAGAGAATTTCCAGCTCGTTTGGGGCCCGCAGACCGGCAGCAGCACGTCCATATCCATCATCAACGGCAAGACGTCACGCAGTTCGCAATACACCTATACCTATATTCTTATGCCGAGGGCGACAGGTACTTACGCCCTCCCGGCAGCCATTGCGGAAGTCGGTGGCAGTCAGGTGTATTCCAAGACCCCGCAGATAGAGGTTGTCGGTAACGGGGCGTCGCAGCAATACGGCCAGGGAGCCGGACAGGCTCAACAGCAGCCCCAGCAACAGACTCAGAGCGCTCAGCCCGTCACCTCGCAACCGACGCAGGAATCCACGCAGGCTCAGGCTACCCCGGCAAGCGACCTGTTTATGCGTTTCAGCCTGTCGCGCACGTCGGCGGTTGTGGGAGAGCCCATCACCGCCACCCTGAAACTCTTCACCCGCGGCAGTATCGCCGGTTTCGAGGATGCCAAGTTCCCTACGTTCAACGGGTTCTGGGCACAGGAGGTCGAGGCTCCGCAGAGCATAGAATTCCATCGCGAGAGCGTCGGTGACAGGATTTACAATACTGCGGTGCTCCGTAAGTGGGTTATCATCCCGCAGAAATCGGGGACGATAGCGATTGACCCGGCAGAGTTGGTCTGCCTTGTCCAGCAGAGGGTGTCTGTCGGTGGCAACAGCATTTTCGACGGCTTTTTCGACGATTATCAGACTTTGCGCAAGAGGGTTGTCTCGACTTCCTACAAGGTCAGCGTTTCACCCCTGCCAGCAGGTGCCCCGGCATCTTTCACCGGTGCAGTCGGTAGCTACAGGATAAGTGCGAAACTCGGTCGTGATTCCCTGAAGGTCCACGATGCCGCATCGCTTGTCGTGACCGTGAGCGGAAAGGGCAATGTTGCTCTTGTAGGTGCTCCGAAAGTGAATTTCCCTCCTGACAGCGAGGTTTATGACACCAAGACGTCAGACAAGCTTGACAAAGGCTCGGGCGGAACGTCGGGGGCCAAGGTGTTCGAATATCCTTTCATTCCACGCAGTCACGGTGATTTCACGATCGAACCCATCGAGTTCACCTATTATGACATTTCATCTCGCAAGTACGTGACGCTGAAAACCCAGGCGATGGATTATCACGTGGAGCAGGGAACGGCCACAGACAGTTATGTTTCGCCGGAAGGAGTGTCCATACCCGTATCGAACCGCAAGGATGTCAGGAATCTTTCCGAGGATATCCATTATATAGAGACCAAACTTCCGGCACTGTCATCAGAGAATACCTTCTTTGTGGGAACAGGGCTGTTCGTAGTGCTGATTTTCGTGATTCTGCTCTTATCTGTTGCGATAGGGCTTATGCTGGCTGTTTTCCGCAAGGAGCGTTCCGACGTCGCCTTGGTGCGTACCCGCGGGGCATCCAAGGCAGCCCGCAAGCGTCTGGCCCTGGCTAACGGTTATCTCGGCAAGAATCTTTATTCCGCTTTCTACGAGGAACTTCACAAGGCATTGCTGGGTTATGCGGCCGACAAGCTGAATATCAGTGTGGCGGACCTCTCGAAGGAGAGCATTGCCGCAGCATTCGCTGCCGCCGGTGCGCCTGAAACGCTGACCTCCGAATACACTGCATTGCTGGACGAGTGCGAATTTGCAAGATATTCTCCCGATGGAGGCAATGCCGCGATGAAAGGGTCTTACGACAAGGCAGCGGAACTTATTTCAACACTTGATGCGAATATGAAAAAAGGAAAATCCCGTTTCGGAGCGGCCGTTCTGGCGCTTCTGCTGATTCCCGGTATGTCATTGACAAGCACCGCCCAACTTGGCGCCCAGCCGCGTGAATATGTGGATTCGCTCTGGAATCAGGGCGTTGAGGCTTATGCAGATGCGGATTATGCCGGAGCTTATGCGGCGTTCACCTCCATAGAGGCTTTGGGACTTGCAAGTTCGGAACTTTATACCAATATAGGCAATTCAAGCTATAAGCAGCGCGATATCGCTTCTGCCATACTCTATTATGAAAGGGCGCTGAAACTGAATCCTTCCGACAGGGATGCGAAATACAATCTGGAGATAGTTCGACAGATGACCCAGGACAGGATAGACAGCGTTCCGGAGTTCTTTATGAAAACCTGGAGCCGCAATATATGCTACAGCCTGTCATCCAATGTCTGGACGGTGCTGTTCTTCGTTTTCCTGGCATTGTGCTGCGCGATGCTGCTGGTATTCTTCCTGTCCCGGAGGAGCGTATGGCGCCGCACGGGATTTTTTGCCGCAATAGCAGCCTTCCTGCTTATGATACCCTGTATCGTCAATGCCTGCTGGCAGAAGAATGATTTCGAGCGTCGTGACGCTGCAATTGTCTTCAAACCTGTATGCAGTGCCAAGAGCGCTCCTTCAGGGACCAATGACCTGTTCGTGATTCACGAGGGAACGAAAGTCAAGGTGCTGGACACGGTGGGCGACTGGACAAACATTTCGCTTTCCGACGGACGTGAAGGATGGGTGCTGAGCTCCAACATTACGATAATATAGGGTGCGGCGATGAGGGATCCCAAGTTGACAGCGTCCCAGATGGGAAGGATTTCGGCGGAAGAATATGCCGCTGCGCCGGAGAGCGGGGTGGTGGTCATCCTCGACAATGTCCGCAGCGCCCACAACGTGGGTTCCGCATTCCGCAGTTGCGATGCCTTCAAGGTTGACAGGCTGTATCTTTGCGGCATATGCGCCTTCCCTCCTTCTGCCGAGATACACAAGACGGCTCTCGGGGCGGAGATGTCAGTGCCGTGGGAGCATTGCGCCGACACATTTTCTCTTGTGCAGAGACTTAAGGATGAGGGCTATACCGTTGTTGCCGTGGAGCAGACTGCAGGCTCGGTGAAACTCGGCTCGTTCCGCCGTGAGGCAGGCGTGAAATACGCTTTCATTTTCGGAAATGAGGTGGATGGAGTGGCTCAGGACGTCGTCGATGCCGCGGATTTCTCCCTTGAAATCCCCCAATACGGCACCAAACATTCGCTAAATGTTTCAGTTTCGGTAGGTATTATTCTATGGGCGGTTACTTGATATTCTGTCGCTTTAATAGCGAGGCAGACCAAATTATTTTTCGAGGCGGGCGGTTCCAAACGGAGCGAAGCGAAGTGCCAGGAACCGGGGCCCCGGGAGAAAAAAATTTTCGGTCTGCGAGCTAAAGCGACAGAATCATAAAAATATTTAATAATGGAAAAGGCTAAAGTCTATTTTACGGACCTGCATACCAAGGAATACGGTGACGGTCTCCCTACAAAACTCAAGAATCTCATAATTGCCGCCGGCATAGGCGATATCGATATGCAGGGCAAGTTCGTTGCCA
>JAKSKJ010000110.1 GCA_024401795.1 Bacteroidales bacterium
AAACTTAGCCTGCTCGCCCTTGAACTGCCACTCCACGTCGTAGCGGCCGCAGGAGGCGTAAAGTCCGATGGAATGGCCCGATAGCCTGTACTGCCAGTTTTCACGGCCCTTTCTGTGCTTCTTGCCGAGATAGACACGGAAATCAAGACCGGGGCTGAGGGCCTGGAAGCAGTTGGTCTGGGCCAGATATTCCGACCATTCCCTGTAGAGGAAGGGGTAGTACCAGTCGGCACCTATCGAGAAACGGTTCCCAATGGGGACCTGAAGGCCTACGTTCAACAGGGGAACGAGAAGATTGCTGCGCAGGGCGAAGATGGGCTTGTAGTCGTATTTCTTGATGCTGTCAGGAGCGGCCGCGATGCCTGCCGCATTCGCTCCCTTTTTATCGATTGCCTGGCCTGCCGCCCCGGCCGCTCCGTTGCCCGATGATTCGCCGAAGATGAGTATCTTGACGGAATTGTGTATGTAGATGGTGTCTTTTCTCGGAGGTGCATCCTGCGCCAGGGTCTGATTGGCTGCCGCCCCGAGTAAGATGAATGCGCACAGGAACGACAATCGGAGTCTGCTAGGGGTTAAAGAGTTGACCCCCCCGATAATCTCCAGATTGGCTTTTTTGAAAAAAGTTATGAGCGCGCGTAAATACATATAACCGCGTAAAGATACGCAATTATATTGTAAAAACCAAACACAAGGCCTTTCTGTGGCCGTTTTCTATTTTTTCTGGGGAATGACCACCTTGTTGTCCACCTCGATGCTGGCGTTCTTTCCGTCGGGTACGGCTATCTCGACTTTGGGTGCGAAGGTGGCATCGATGAGTGAATTGCCTATGATGGTGCGGGCGGAATCCTTGACGTTTACTCCTGTGGGAATCACCGTTTCCATCTTGACGGGGAAGTCGGCTATTTTGGCTGTATCGATGTCAAAGACGTATTTGTGGATTATGACCAGAGTGTCGTTGCCTCTTCTGGGTGCGGCTGCGGGTGCCGGTGCCTCGGGCTCTGTGATATGCTCGTATCTGCACACTATGCTGTTGCCCGCGCTTCTCAAATCGGGGAAGACGTTATCGAGTAGCCATCTCCAGGTTTTGCCGCCTTTGAAGTCCATCAACTCTTTCTTCGGTCCTCCGTTGACGGATCTGGGACGGCCGTTGATGTAGCGGGAGTGGCTGTTGAGGATGTAAAGAATGTCTTCCCTGTCGGGGGCGTCGCTGTTTTCTATTATGTCTCTCAAGGTGGCCCAGTCTTCGCCCACGGCATCGACTGTGAATTTGTGTTCGGGAAGGGGGAGGGCTCTTTGAAGGCAGGTTCTGAGGTTGTTGCCCCGCCTGACGCTGAGGTCTTTGTTGTGGTCGAACCTTCCCTCCGGAGATGCTCCGGAACGGATGTGGATGCTTTGTATTCGGCAGGTGGTGTCGGCCATAATCTCTTTTACTTCCGACACGAAGTTGTCGATGAGAATACCGTTGTTGCGGTATTCCGGATCAATCGTTGTGACGTTTTCCCTGAAAAAGACTTTCAGGCACAGGGAATCGGTGGTCCCTTGCGCTTTGATGGCAGGGCAGCACTGAAGCAGTGCTGCTATAGTGAGAATTGCCGGATATTTTTTCATTTTACTTCGGGTTAATCCGTGCAAATATAACAATATTTTGATAAATGATTTTTGCCGATGGGTATGAAATTTATTATCTTCGCAGTTTCAAAATTTATGATTATGAAGAAAAGTATTATTGCTGTTGCGTTGCTTTTTGTTTGCGGCGCTGTGTTTTTCAGTTCATGCGAGAAGGCGGATCCGCAGCCTCAGTATCAGTATTTAGCTACTTTTTATGTTGGCGGTAATGAGGGATATGAGGGTGCTAGCATTTACAAGGATTCAACGGTTATTTATAAGCTGGATGCCAATTCCACAATCAGCGGACTGGCCGCTATGTCGGACGGTGTTTATGCTTGCGGCACGATATGGGATATGACCGCTTATGTCCAGACCCCCGCATTGTGGAAAGATGGTGCGCGGGTGGATATCGGCGATGTCGAGGGCACATTCGGGAATATGGTCAACAACGGCACCAAATGGATGTGCTGCGGTAATTTCAAAGGCGATGACGGCTATCACGGAGTCATTTTCGAGAACGGCAAGGAGGTGTTCAGGAGCGAAACTCCCGTGCAGTTCCTCTGTATGGATTATGGTGTTTCCGGAGATTACTATGTCGTGGCATCGGACGATAAGGGCTTGAATCTTTGGCACATAGCGGCCGACACCGGTGTCGTCAAGGAGAAAACTCCGGTGGCAGAGAATGACGGGGATTACCGCTGGAGTGCAAGCAGCATTTATGTGGGTAGCGTCAACATCATCATCGGTCTGGCGAAGACGAAGACGACCAGTGCCGACAGCGAGGCTTTCTGCTGGCTGGACGGGGATATTCTCAGTCTGGGAGCAGATTGTGTTGTCAACGCCGTGGCATTCGCGGACGGATACTACGTGGCAGGAGGTAGCAAGGTGACTGAAAAGACGGAGATGGGCATCCCGAAATCAACCGTTGCCGTCCAGTGGGTTAATGGTAATCCTCAGGATTTCAGTCTTGGCTGCACCGGAAACAGCGACGTGAGGCTGCTTATGAACTGGCAGGACCAGTTCTTCTTCCAGTGCGTGCAGGCGCAGGGTCAATTCCAGATTTGCTTGGGCGGGGTTCTCTTCGGCGAAGTCAAGACGTCCGAGCTTTTCGGCGTGAGCTGCTGGGATGCCACTATCGAGCTGGTCCCCGTCAAATAAGGCTCTGGTTCTTGTGCTGTGGACAACCCTTCTAATGTGGCGGGTGTTGTCCACGGTGCAAACAGCCAACTCTCTGATTGTCAACTACTGTTATTTTGCAAGTGTGGACAACCCCTCTGCTTGGCGATGGTTGTCCACAGGCCGGGAACTTTCCCCGTTGATTGTCAGCGTGTTGACCTTCTCCCCTGTGGACAACCCTCCTGCGCTGTGATGGTTGTCCACGCAAGTTTGGTTTTTTCAGGGCGACGCGGTAGGATTTCCGATTGATTTGCCTTATATTTGTTCCGACCGCTTGTCAGCAGAAAGGGCGGCACAGGTTTATGAGTGATTGTTTTGTAGGGGAAGGTGCCGCACCCGTAAGGTTTTTCCACATTTGCACAGATGGCACGAACAATGGTATCGTGCATTTAGACGATGCCGATTATCGGCGCGCCGTCAGTATCAGCGCGGTCAATTCAGAGAAATGCGGAGTTGGAATCCTGTGTTTCTGTCATATGTCTTCCCACTCGCATTTCGTGGTTTTTGCCGAATCGATAGATGCCGTACGGGAGTTCGGAGAATCGTACAAGCACGATTATGCACGCTATGTCTCCGCTCGACACGGTCTCCGGAGACCTCTTTCCGGGGTAAGGTGCGGCATAAAGGAGATAGGAGACTCCTTGTATCTGCGGCGGTGCATTTCTTATGTGCTTCTGAATCCGGTTGCAGCGAAGGTTGTCAGGAACCCGGAGGAATACCGCTGGTCTTCTTTCCGGGCGTATTTCAATTCCGCTGATGATGGTGTAGTGTGTGTATCGGAATTGGGAATCCGCAAGTGCAGGGAGTTGATGCATATCAGGAAAAGTCTGAAGAAATCTGGTTTGCGTCTTGACAGCGAAGGGAATGTCAGCTTGAAGTCCTTTGTCAATCATCGGTTTGTCGAGCGCTTGTTCGGCAGTCAGACCTCTATGTTCAAGTCTCTTGCCTTGACCAATTATGTGACAGAAGAGGAATTGTACGTTGACCACTGCGTGAAATATGATGACACGGAGTTGATAGCGGAGGTAATGGCTCTGTCAGTTAGAAAATTCAACAAGACCGAGTTCCGACAATTGAGAAAGGCTGAAAAATACGCGCTTATACCTACGATTGTCAGGAAGACAGGTGTGACTCCCAAGAGGCTTGCGCGTATCCTGAGGGTTTCTCCCGATGAGGTTTTCGCATTGCTCGGGTCCGATGGCAGTGCCGGGGGACGCCAGGACAGTGGACATCCCACTGGAAACTATGTGGATGTCCACGGCGCAAGAAGCCAAGTGGTTGATGGACAGAAGGTCCCTCGACAAGAGCGTGGATAACCCTCGGGGAAATGTATGGTTGTCCACAGGCCGGGAACTTTCCCCGTTGATTGTCAGCGTGTTGATCTTCTCCCCTGTGGACAACCCTCCTGCGCTGTGATGGTTGTCCACGGTGAGGTCG
>JAKSKJ010000111.1 GCA_024401795.1 Bacteroidales bacterium
GTCAATAAGTGTCTGAATGTCAGATGTATGCAGCTCTCCATCAGGACTGATGCCGACATCCGTCAACACATACCTTCTGCCAAGGCTTTCAACGTCAAGCTCCCCTGTCTCCGAAAACCACTTGCCGACCGGCTCTCCGTCAGGCCAGGTGTCGGGAGTGGAGCCACAGACGGATAAGTTGAAACACAGAAGGGACAGAAAAGTCAGGGTTATGGTGATTTTCAGCATTTTCCGTGGTATTGGTGTATCCGCAAATATACTTAATTTCCCAAGGTTTGCAAAAGACACGTTTGAGATGAACAGGAATTAACTATTCTGCGAGCGGAGCATTTCATCCGTCTGCACAAATGACAGCAACATGCCCATAAACTGATACCCGAATTCTTTTCATTATCAACATAAATTTATTATTTTTGCTTTAAACCCTGATGCAGTGAACCACTCTGCAAATCCAAGGTTTGACTCTATATGAAAAAAATCACGATTGCAGCCATTGCGGCCTTACTGACCTTGGTGTCATCCTGCCGCACCGATTCCACCGTTTACCCCACAACCTTTGCCCACCGCGGATGCTGGATAAGCAACTACATCCCGGAAAACAGTCTGGACGGAGTCCGTATTGCAGCGAGATACGGCTACCCGACCGTAGAATGTGACGTCAAGTTCACCTCGGACAGCGTCCTGGTGCTGATGCACGACGCTTCCATCAACCGGACGATGCGCAACGCCGACGACTATTCCAAAATAAAGGAAAAGGTCGTGGTCAAGAACACGCCATTCAAGGTTTTGAGAGACAAATATATACTCGCCTCGGACACTCTTTCCTGCCGCAAGCCGATTCCGACGTTCGCCGAATTTATGGATGTCTGCGAAGCGGAAGGAATAATTCCGATACTGCACTGCGACATCTATGAAGGCTACGTCGCCGCCAAGAAAAGACTGGACAACCGCTGGATAGCTTTCACGGAAGACTACGGCCTCTGCCTCAAGGTCCGCGAACTGGACAGGGACGTGACCATCTTCTATTCCCCCAAAAAACAATTCTACGGCAGCAGCGCCGACGAACTCATCAAAGAACTGAATGCCATAGGTGGCAGTTGCGGCATTTCATCGATGCACTACCCTCTTATGCGCAAGGGCGTTTGCGACAGCCTGCGGGCTGCCGGATATCTCACCCAGTCCTCCATCTTCCCCATTCCCCACGAAATGGAGGCCATAGCAAACGGTGCGGATGTAATACTGAGCGACTTCTGCTGGTTCCCTGCTCACGGAATGAAACCGACCACCCGCTTCCGCATCTCGGACGTGAAGGAACTGAACGAAACCTTCGACAAGGTGGAATACGCCGGAATGGTGCTGAAGGTCAGTTGCAACGGAGAATACAGGCTTAAAGTCAACGGCTGCGAAAAAGAATACGTCATCTGCAACGGTGGCGAGGAGGTCCTTCTGGGCTACAGGCTGTTCGGCACAGAACCGTCAATAGAACTCAAGCCGGCAGACGACAATCCGGACGCGGAGATAAAATACGTAAAAATCGATTTCTACCGTTTATGACGATACTGTTCATTCACGGACTGGCATCCTCGGGAGCATTCAAGACAAGCGCTTCGCTGCGGAGCATCTTCCGCCCCTGCGAAGTGATTGCGCCCGACGTGCCGATAGATCCTGACGAAGCGTTCAACCTCCTGCAAGGGATTTGCTCCAAAGAACAACCCGACCTCATCGTCGGCCTCTCGCTGGGCGGATTCTGGGCCCAGAAACTCCGTGGCTACAGAAAGATTCTCATCAATCCCGACTTCCACGTTTCCCGACTTTTGCGGACGATGGAAGGCACCGTCGAATATCTGTCGCCCCGCAGTAACGGAGAGAAGACCTTCACAATCACGCCGGAAATCTGTGACGGATATCAGAAGTTGGAAGAAGTGCAGTTCGACGGCCTCACGAAAAAGGAAAAGGAACTGACATTCGGAATGTTCGCCGACGCCGACGAAATCGTGGATTGCCGCGATGAATTCGAGTTCCACTATCCGTCCCGGAGCATGCGCTATCCCGGAAGGCATCTCCCCGTACATCCGGAGCTCCAAAAGTACCTTCCGGAAGCCTATAACAATTTTGTTACGGTTGAAAACAAGTAAGTTTTATTAACTGATATTCAATAGTATGCGCTACATTATCAACAATAGCACAGACCCTTATTTCAATATGGCATTTGACGAGTGGTGCCTCGAACACATCGATGTTTCCGAGCCTGTTTTCTACCTTTGGAGGAACCGTCCGTCGGTGATAATCGGGCTGAATCAGGATGCGGCGCAGGAGGTGAATCTCAAATACCTTGAAGAGCACGGAATACTGCTGGCGAGACGGGTCACCGGAGGCGGTGCCGTCTATCACGACCTCCAGAATTTGAACTATACCATAATAGGAAAGGGCGTGGACACCACCCCCTTCGTGGAGGCTCTGCGCTCCCTCGGACTCGATGCCGAACAGACGGGAAGAAACGACATTTTCGTTGACGGGAAAAAGGTGTCGGGATATGCCCGGAGAGTGTGGAAAGACAGGACTATAGTCCACGGCACCCTTATGTACGACGTGGATATAGACACTCTCACGGAAGTGCTCTCAACTCCGGGAAGCAAACTGGTGAGCAAAGGCATCGCCTCCGTCAGGAGCAGGGTGGCGAACCTGAAGGAGTACCTTCCGCAGTTCAAATCCCTTGATGAACTCCAGGCCAGACTCCACAGCATACTGGCCGGAAGCGACACCCGGATTGTGCTCTCCCCTTCCGACCTGGCTCAGATCCGGGAACTGTCCGATTCCAAATTCTCGACACCGGAATGGCTCTACAGGGAAGTTGCGCCCAACCATTTGCACAACGAGAGCGTCACCACTTTTGCCGAATGAAATCATACAGTTCTTAAAAATTTTTATTAATTTTGCGGTATGAAACAGTTGAACACAAAATTGATGCATCCCGCAGATCAGCTGGTACTGATCATAAGCAGGATTTACCGTAGCGGACTCACCACTACTTCAGGAGGAAATCTCTCCATTATGGACGACAACGGGGATATGTGGATTACCCCCGCAGGCATAGACAAGGGCTCCCTCAAGCCTTCAGACATCATGTGCGTAAAGGCGGACGGAACAATCGTAGGTCCTCACAGACCTTCATCCGAATATCCTTTCCACAAGGCCATATACAAGATGCGCCCCAGGATTCACTCCGTGATTCACGCACATCCTCCCGGACTCGTGACTTTCAGTATCGTCCACGAGATTCCGGACACCAGCATAATCCCCCAGGCACGCAACGTCTGCGGCCCCATCGGCTTCGCTCCCTATGACGTGCCCGGCAGCGAGGCTCTCGGCCAGAAGATTGCGGCGGAATTCGAGAAGAACCCCGAATACAAGGCCGTGATTATGGAAAACCACGGTGTGGTTCTCTGCGGAGACGACATAGCCGAGGCATATCAGAGATTCGAAACCCTCGAACTCTGCGCAAGAACCATTCTCAACGCCAAGACTCTCGGCAAGCCGAACTTCCTCACCAACGAGCAGCTGCAGTTCCACGAGAGCAGGCTGCCCAACGATTTCCAGCACTTCATGAACGTAACCCACCCTTCCGAGGAGAGGGCTATCCGTGCGGAAATATGCAAAATCGTACGCCGCGCCTGCAACCAGAAACTGATGAGCAGTTCTTATGGAACGGTATCCATCCGTTGGCAGGGCAACGATTTCCTCATCACGCCTCCGGGCATCCAGCGCTGGGACATAGACGAAGAGGATATTGTGCAGATAAAGGACGGTATGGCCGAGGCCGGCAAGACTCCGAGCCATTCGGCGGCACTTCACTATGAGATTTACCGCCGCAACCCCAAGGTCAACGCCATCATACTCACCCAGTGTCCTTCATTGATGGGATTCTGCACCACGGATGCCAAATTCGACGTAAGGACCATTCCCGAAAGCTGGATTTTCCTGCAGGACGTTCCCAAGTTCGAGTTCGGTTCACAGTACACCAAGATGAGTGAGATTGCAGAGACTTTCAAGAGCCGTTCCTGCGTGATGCTCGCCAACGACTCGGTGATTGTCGCCTCCAATTCGCTCATCAACGCGTTTGACCGTCTTGAAGTTGCCGAATTCGCCGCCAAATCGCTGATTCTGGC
>JAKSKJ010000112.1 GCA_024401795.1 Bacteroidales bacterium
GAATATGGGCGTCCGCTGTTTGAATGTTTGGAAAATTGCAGTAAATTTGAGACAAACAACAAATCCATTATGATAGCCAATACAAGATCTGAACTTGTGGATTACTGCCTGGCCAACAAGGTTGAGGTGGTAAACTTCCACTACTGCGGTTGGGACGGTAAATTCAAGACTCTCAACTTTGTGATACGCGATGAGGAACATCTGAAGAACATTCTGGAAGCGGGGGAACGGGTGGACGGTTCCAGTCTTTTCCCGTTCATAGAGGCCGGCAAATCCGACTTGTACGTAATTCCGAGATACAAGACGGCATTCCGCAACCCCTTTGAGGAGGTCCCGACGGTGGATGTGCTATGCTCATTCTTCACCCGCGACGGAGAACCTTTTGAAAGTGCTCCGCAATACATACTTCACAAGGCTCACGAGGCCCTTAAGAAAGAGACCGGGCTGGAGATGCAGACTATGGGGGAACTGGAGTACTACATAGTGTCCGATGCCGAGGAACTGTATCAGGTGCCGGACCAGAAGGGCTACCACGAGAGCGCTCCGTTCAACAAGTTCACGGACTACCGCGTCGAGGCGATGAGGCTCATCACGGCGGCCGGGGGACACATCAAGTACGGGCATTCCGAGGTGGGCAATTTTACCGAGAACGGCAAGAACTACGAGCAGAACGAGATAGAATTCACTCCCGTTGACATAGAGCAGGCGGCGGACGAACTGGTGACGGCGAAATGGATTATGTATCAGCTGGCCTACGAATATGGTGTGGAGCTTACGTTCGCTCCGAAGATTACCGAGGGCAAGGCCGGTTCCGGGCTGCACGTCCACTGCAAGTTCACAAAGGACGGCAAGAGCGTGATGGTGAAGGACGGTGAGATAACGGACTGCTGCAAGAAAGCCATTGCAGGTTTTATGGATGCCGGCACGTCACTTCCCGCATTCGGCAATCCCAGCAAGGTGTCGTTCAAGCGTCTTGTGCCCCATCAGGAGGCGCCCACGTCCCTCTGCTGGTCCTATTCCAACCGCAGCGCCCTGGTGCGCGTGCCTCTGGGATGGACCTCCACAACCGATATGGCGGCAAAATGCAATCCGGGCGAAAAGGCTCAGAACAGGGATTTCTCCGACAAGCAGACTTTCGAGTGGCGCGCTTCCGATGCAACGGCGGACATCTATATGCTGATGGCGGCCCTGTGCTGTGCGGCCCGTCACGGAATGAACAGGCCGGATGCTCTTGAAATTGCCGAAAAGACCTATGTGGGGCTCGGCGTCAACATACACGACGCATCCAACAAGGATGTTCTCGACAGGCTGGAGCAGCTTCCCGCCAACTGTGCCGAAGCGGCGGACGAACTCGAAAAGGACCGCGCCGTTTATACGTCGGCCGGAGTGTTCTCGGATGCCGTCATCGATTATCTTGAAAACTATTTGAGAAAATTATAGATAGCTTATGAAAGAGATGTTGCTTATCTGCACGGCGGCCGTGGCGCTTTGCCAGTCCGCTTTCGCCGGACCGGAGATATCCAAAGCTGACAGGGACCGTGCGGCGGGGCTTGTCAAACAGATGACACTTGAGGAGAAATGCCTGCTCATAGCCGGTCAGACCGACGGTTTCCACACTTATGCGATAGACAGACTGGGAATACCTTCCGTCAGGATGGCGGACGGCCCTCAGGGAGTGAGAAACGACACGAAGAGCACCTACTATCCCTGCGGAATGTCCATTGCGGCGTCTTGGAACAGGGAGACGGCTTTGGCGGTGGGCTGCGGGATAGGTCAGGATGCCAGGGCCCGCGGAGTGGGCATAATGCTGTGCCCCGGAGTAAACATTTACCGTTCGGCTCTTTGCGGACGCAACTTCGAATACTATGGTGAGGACCCTTATCTGGCTTCCGAGATGGCAGTGGCCTGCATATCCGGTATCCAAAGCAAAGGAGTTATGTCCACCATCAAGCATTTCGCGCTCAACAATCAGGAATACCACCGCTATGAGGTCAGTTCCGATGCGGACGAGCGTACCATCAACGAAATATATTTCCCGGCTTTCCGCAAAGCCGTCGAGCAGGCCCGGGTGGCAGCCGTGATGACAAGCTATAATCCTGTCAATCACGTCCACGCGGCTGAAAATCCCTGGCTCATCAGGGAGAATCTTCGCGCCTGGGGGCACGAGGGCATAGTTATGTCCGACTGGTCTTCCACGTACACTACTCTGGGATGCATCGAGGGCGGTCTGGATCTTGAGATGCCGGAGGGTGTGGTGCTCAATTACGATTATATCAAACCATTGATAGACAGGGGGATAGTGAAGGAGTCCGATATAGACGAGAAGTGCCGTCACATCCTGCAGTCTTTCAGTGCCTACGGTTTTCTGGACGGCCCCGTGAAGGATGACTCCATTCCTGAGGATTACGAACTCTCGCGCAGTTATGCTTACGCTGCGGCTGTGGAGGCTCCCGTGCTTCTCAAGAATGACGGAATACTTCCCATAAAGAGTTCCCGCAAGAACAATATCGTAGTCCTCGGCCCCAATGCCTGCATCGTGCCTTTCGGCGGCGGCAGCGGCGAGATGCATCCTTTCGAGGGGCGTACCACAAGCCTGGTGGAAGGTCTTCAGATGCTTGGAAAAGGATATAAGGTCAGCGTCACGGATTGGAAGAATCCCGATGTGGACCTGGTGAAGAAAGCGACGGCGGTGATATTCTCGGCCGGATTCAATCAAGCCACTGAGAGGGAAGGCTCGGACAGGACCTATGCTCTCCCCGACGGCCAGGACGATGCCATCAGCGCGGTGGCGGCCCTTAACCCCAACGTCATAGTGGTTGCCAATTCCGGAGGAGAGTTCGACACTTCCGCCTGGAGCGACAAGGTGCGCGCCATTCTTCTCGCCTGGTACGGCGGGCAGGAAGGCGGCAAGGCTCTTGCGGCACTCATTTCCGGAGCTGTCGCTCCTTCCGGAAAACTTCCGTTCACCTGGTGGGGGACTCTGGAGAAGAACCCCGCCCAGAAGTTCTATGCACCCTGCCAGCCCTATGACAGTCCCAAGAGGTGGCAGGACTTCCGCTATACCTTCTATCAGGAGGGTATCTTCCTGGGTTACAGGGGAGTGAAGGAATTCGGAGTCGAGCCCGAATATCCTTTCGGCTATGGCCTTTCATACACTTCCTTCGGGTATTCGGGGCTTGAACTTGCGACTTCGGCTGACGGAATTGATGTCAAGTTCACAGTATCCAACAAGGGCAATTGTGCCGGCTCGGAAGTCGCTGAACTGTACGTATGCCCCCTTGACAGCCCTGTGCGCAGGCCTGAGCGCGAACTGAAGGGATTCGGAAAGATAAGTTTGCCCAAAGGGGGCTCCGCCGACGTCACCATACATCTCGGCAAGGAAGCCTTTTCCTATTATGATGTCGGAACTCACGGCTGGATCTGTGCGGGAGGCCGTTACCGCATACTTGTCGGAGGCTCATCCGAAGATATCAGACTTGAAACCACAATAAGCAGATAACATGAAGACACTTTTTCTGATACTCGCACTTGCAGTGCAGATTCCTGCCGAGATACAGGATCCGCAGGTAAACAGCATAAACAGGAATCCGGCCAGGGCGTATTCAATGCCTCTGGCAAGCGTGTCCGCCGCCTTGACGGACGCGGTGGAACCGGCCACTCCCTACGTGCTTTCGCTGAACGGTGAATGGCAGATATCGTGGAGCGGCGATCCCGCCCGTCGCGCAAAGTCCTGGCAGACCATCGATGTCCCGAGTTGTGTGGAAACAAGGGGCTTCGGAGTTCCCGGATATACCAACGTGGTCTATCCCCACAAGCCGGAGCCGCCGTATATCCGCGACTTCGTGTTCGGTTCGTCCGATTACAATCCTGTTTCCTCATACAGAAAGGAGTTCACCGTACCCGAAGAGTGGAACGGCAGGAGGGTGGTGCTCCGCTTCGACGGAGTGTATTCCGCATATTTCGTCAAGTTGAACGGCAAGGAGGTAGGCTATGCCGAAGATTCCAAACTGCCGTCCGAATTCGATATCACGGAGTATCTTCAGCCTGGCACCAATCTTTTGGAGGTCGAGGATTACCGCTGGTGCGACGGCTCGTATCTTGAGGATCAGGATATGTTCCGTTTTTCCGGAAT
>JAKSKJ010000113.1 GCA_024401795.1 Bacteroidales bacterium
GACAACCTTCCACCTCTCCCCGTAGGATACGGCACTTCAGAGTTTGACGCGAACATTCCTCTCGTAGCCGGACAGAAATTCGTTCCCACGAAAGTGAATCCGGGCAAAGAGATTTACTCCAAAACCCTCACTTTCAAGGGCGGTTCCCATGCTTCTCCCCTCAGCATCATCCCCGAGAATCTCGGCAGGCAGATGGAGGCCGAAGGCAAACTTCCCGAAGTACCCGAGAGTCCCTCCAATCACTACGCCAATTTCCTTCTGGCCGTTATGGGCAAGGAAGAGACACGCTCACCGTTCTCCGTTGCAGGACCTCTCAGCCAGGTATTCTGCCTCGGCGTAATCGCCCAATGGACAGGCGAGAAGGTGATTTTCGACCGCGAGAGCAAACAGATTGTCAACAATCCTGTCGCCAACCAGTTGCTCTGGGGCCCCGCTCCAAGACCGGAATGGGAAGAATACTATAAGATTTGAAATCTCTGATTCCTACTTTACGAGGTGCCTGAATATAAAATCCCAGGCACCTTTTTTATAGTACCTGTGCCCGCCATCACCCACATAGAGTTCACAATTGTCGGGAGAGCCGGAAGCACCATAGATTTCCTTTGTCACAGAGAAGGCTTCCCGGGCGGACTCTATGGGAAACAATTTGTCATACGCCCCGTTGACGGCACAGAAAGGCCTCGGAGCCGTAAGCCCCGCTATTTCTCCGGCTTCGCAGAGATTCAGGATGCCGGGAATGTAATTGCACTCGCAATGGCGGCGGAAGCCTATGCTGCCCTCGAAAGTGGCGAAAGCCGAACCGGGAAGAGACATTGAAATACGCTCATCAAGAGCCGCGGCATATAGAGACACGGTACCTCCGCCTGAATTTCCTGTAATGATAACGTTACGGCTGTCAACCGGCAGATTCACGAGAGCCCAGTCCAGAATCCTCATAATATCCCAGACCCTGTCACCTACCGGAGTGCGTCCCACGAGCAGGTCCCTGAGCATAAGATCCCGGCAGGATGAAGTATTGTCCGCAGTAATGTCCGTAGCAGACCTAGTCTCACCGAAGCCTCTTTCCGTCGGAGCTATGGCGACAAAACCGAATTTCGCGGCTTGAACAGCTATGTCTCTCTCCCCTTCCTCCCCTTTCTTCCGGTCCTCTTCGTTCATATAGACACCGGCAGCCCTCTCCGTGTTCTTGGCGTGGCCGTGAGGTGTAAGCAGAAGCGGCACAGGGCCATTCACTCCTTTCGGGAACATTATTATGACAGGTAGCCATACGTCTTCCTCCGTCTTTATCTTCCACCGTTGACGTACGGCATAACCCAAATCCTCCATGTCGAGTTGGACTGCCTCTGGGACAAAGCCGGGATTGGCCCTAGCTATAACATCCATACCGAGAGCCCCGGCTATTGCCCCGCGCAGACTGTCCCGCCATTCAGGATAGCGTTCGGCTCCGAACTTGTCAAAAGCATAGCGCATTTCAGAGCCGGCATACATCCTCCGGCTGTGGCCGTCGTAAGAGAACTCTCCAACCGGTTGCGCGTTGAGACCGACCGCAACCAGGAAAGTCAGGCAGAAGGCAAAGAAAATCCTTTTCATTTGAGATTCATCAACAATTGCGCGGCATAATAGGTGCTCATAACCATCAGATGCCTTGCGGGAATAGCAAAGGCATAAGTATTGACAATGAGGAAACTGTCAGAAATCACAAAAAGCAGAGAGCCGACAGCAAAAAATATCCAATAGGGGCGGGACTGGCTGATTGCCATAAAAGACATTGCCGTCAACACCGCAAGGTAAGTCAATCCCACTGCAATCATAGCAGGTCCGGAAGTTTTGAGAAGCCCGGGCAGTGATATTGCGGTCACGGAGCCCACGATAAGCAGAAGAATGGTTATGCAAACCCTCTGCCTTACAGTCTTCAAACAGAAATGGCGGCTGTATGCGGCAATATAGAAGCAATGGGACAGGGCGAAGAATATGCCCATAGTCATCAACGGACCACATATGTCACCTATGCCCGAGAACAGAAGAGCAACTGCCATCAGGAAGCGGCCGCAGTCCCCCGTTTTGACTGCGAGGTATAAAGTATTGACCAGCAATAGCGCTAAGGGCAGCACCTTGAATACCGGTCTTGCCGGCTCGGGCACGTCGGCAAGACACACACCCGCATACATCATGCAGAGGGCCAGGAAGACAATTATGAGATTCTTCGTTTTCACTTCTTGATTTGTTTCAGTTCTTTGTTCCTGTATTCGGCAAAGAATCTGATACGGCCGTCCTCATCGTGAATCCAGGTAGTGAATTCAGGGGAGCCCTCTTTCACCACAATCATCCTGAGGCCATGGGCCAAATCGTTGTATGTGGTGTCATCACCGGAGAAGCCACCGTAACCCAGTACTATTCCACAATGGTTTACGATATAATTGTTGTTGTGGTCGTGTCCCGCGAACACAGCCATCACATTGCCCGTCTCGAACATTGCCGCGAACATCCCCGAATTGATTGTTCCGCATGCTTCCCTTTCCCCCCTGACACCGATAATCGGGCCCTTGTCGGCGGCCTGTCCGTATTCGAAAAGAGGGATGTGGAAGAATGCCATCGAAGGCACGTTCACGCCTCCGTTGCCCTTTGTGGAAGCCACGCACTCATTCCTCAGCCAATCCACCTGAGCGTGAGTGAACCAGGCATACTTGCCATAGTTCTTGTCAAATCCCATTGTCTCGGTATAGTCGTGGGAGTCCAGCACATAAATGTCGAATGCCGGCTTTCCGTCCTTGTGCGCATGAACGGGGATGCGCATGTCAGCAAGTTCTCCCTTCTCATTCAGGGTGTTGAGAGCATATTTGCCGGCCGTCACCAAAGAGGACATCTCGGGCCGCTTGAGCATAGGGAAGCCTTCCGCGTCATGATTGCCGTAAACTATCACGTAAGGAATCTTATATGAATCCATCTTGTCTATAAGCACGTGCCACATATCCACCCTCAGGGATCTTGCGCCTGTGACGATGTCACCGGTGAACACAACCACGTCCGGATGCTCCGCCGTAAGGATTGTGTCTATCCTGGCAAGGGTCCGGTTCCACAGTTCGGGCTTCTCATATTGCATATGGCAGTCCGTCAGCTGCAGGATGCGGAACTCTCCGTTTTCATTGAAGGATAACTTGGGATTCTTTGCCTGAAGTGTGGCTGCCGCCAGAATGTAAAGGGCGGCCAATAATATTCTTTTCATATCAGTTGATTTTGATTTTCACTTCCTTGTTTTCCCTGAAGATGCCGTTGCACCTGATGTTCCTGACGTCATCCGTCACGAAAAGAGGTCTGGCATCAGCTTTCTCGAAACTGAAATACACTCCGTCCAGAGTGATGTTCTCGGCGTGACGTATGAACATACCGCCCGCCGGAATCAGGCCGAAACGGTGTGCGTCGGGATAGCCTTTCTCCTCCTCGGGAGGGAGATAGCCGCGATTCATCGCCGGCATACCGCCCTTGCTGTGCAGGTGGATGTTGCGCAGTGTAACGTCCTCAATGCAATGTCCGGGGATGCCACTGATGATATTGGCGAAATCCGGTCTTGC
Organism: Bacteroidales bacterium; assembly: GCA_024401795.1. Taxonomy (GTDB): domain Bacteria; phylum Bacteroidota; class Bacteroidia; order Bacteroidales; family UBA932; genus Cryptobacteroides. Next base: position 3,570 of record JAKSKJ010000113.1, read on the forward strand.
GCTGTACGAATTAATATCACTGAGGAGGACTCTGCGTATATGCCCCACTTCCTTGCCCTCGGGGCTTCTCATACGTGCGCCAAGCCTTATGAATATGGGTGCGTCAATAATGTTACGCATGGTTATGTTAGTAATGACAACATCCTGCAGGTCCCCGCCGTCAACAGACTCAAGGAGTATACCTCCGCAATAATCCAGGGTGCAATTGGAAATTGATATGTTCTTGAATCCTCCGCTGCTCTCAGTGCCGAGTTTGATGCGCCCCGTTCCTCTGTGGCCGTAGGTACTGCGGTGAAGGGGCACTTCGCCAAGCGTTCCGTCCAGAACGGTGCCCAAAGCGTATCCGCTTATGTTGCAGCCTGTTATTGTAACGTTCTCCGTATCCTTGTAGTAGCCGAGAGCGTAACTGGCCTTCAGCACCACGCCGTCATCATAGGCGGAATTGACCTGGCAGCCCGTGACAGTGACATTCCTGCAACAGTCAATGTCAAATGCGTCATAGTAGGTGTCAACCTTCAGATTCTGCAGATACATATTCTCCACACCCGTGGCAAGCAG
>JAKSKJ010000114.1 GCA_024401795.1 Bacteroidales bacterium
GCGGAACAAAAGAATACACCGCCGGCAGATATCATCTGCAAGCGGTGCTATAACAATGCCACTGACTACAGAGCTTTCCTGAAGCTGAGTTTCACAACATAATCCGGACAGGATTCATCGAATGCGGGCACGTCTATCACGATGCCCGTTTTCTTTTTCTGCGAGAATTTGACCGGAGTTCCGTCCTGAAGCGCCACAGCACTCACTATCTTGTTGTCGATATAAGGAATTTCTATCTTGTCCGTTCCCTTCAGGACGTGCAGATAGAGACTGTTTCCGTTCTGCGTGCTGACTCCCCACTCACTCTCGGGCACGCAGCCTGCTACGGTACCGTAGATTGACTCCCCGTTGACCTTTAGCCAGGCTCCCATCTCGCGGAGAAGGGCGGCGGACTTGTCGGGGATTGTGCCGTCCGGGCGCGGCCCCACGTTAAGCAGCAGATTGGCGCCCTTGCTGGCGGTACGGGCCAGAAGTGTGATGAGCTCCTTGATTGTCTTGTAGGGAGAGCCCACTATCTTGTAGCCCCAGTCCTTGTTGATGGTCTGGCAGGTCTCCAACGGAAGCGAGGACACCTTCGTGCCGGTCAGGTAACCGCTGGTGTTCTCGCCGGGAACGTCCCTCTCGAAAGGCTGGATATCCTCTCCCGGATAGGGAGCGACGTGATGGTTGTTGGCCACGAGGCAGGAAGGCTGGAGTTTGTGTATCAGAGCATATTCCGCCTCCATATCCCATACGTCATAGAGTTCTTTATAGGAATAGTCGTTCTTCTTGTCCCAGTAGCCGTCAAACCAGATGGCTCCGATGGGGCCGTAGTTGGTAAGGAGTTCCGTCAGCTGAGTGCGCATAAACTCAAGATAGCTCTGCCAGTCTCCATCCTTGCCTTCTGGACGGCCGACTCCGTGGCCCTCACGTCCGAGCGGCCAGTAATCGAGCCTGTGCCAGTCGAGATGCGAATAGTAGAAATGGAGTTTTATGTCATTCTTCGCCAGCGCATCAGCAAGTTCCTTCACCACGTCGCGGCCGAAAGGAGTGCCGTCCACAATGTTGAAGTCGCTGGTAGCCGTCTTGAACATCGAAAATCCGTCGTGATGACGGGAAGTGAAAGTCACGTACTTCGCACCGGCTTCGCGGAACAGAGCGGCCCACTCGTCGGCATTGAACTTCGCCGGATAGAATGCATTTGCAAGCAAGGCGTATTCCTCATAATCTATATTCTTCCTGTTCTGCACCCATTCACCGTCGGCCAGCATCGAGTAGATGCCCCAATGGATGAAGATGCCGAAGCGTTCCTGATTGAATTCCTGACGTGCCTTGAGGCATTCCTCCGTAGGCACATATCCCTGTGCAGACACTGTCAGGCAAAGCAGGGATGCGATGATGGCTAAAAATGTTCTTTTCATAATTTTAGTGTTATCCGTTGTCGATTGTTTTTCTGATGCCGTGCACTATGCGGTCCAGTCCACGTTCAAGAGTTGCTCTGGGGCAGGCTATATTGATGCGTATGAACTTGTCGTCACCGTACATCCCGCCTCCGTTCACCCAAACTTTCTCATTGCGTATGAGCGAATCCATCAGTTCTGTTGCGGGCAGGGGCAAAGCACTGCAATCCACCCATACGAGGTAAGTCGCCTCCAGTTCAAGAACCGGGCACTCGGGCAATTCACCGGCAAACCGTTCCTTCAGATAAAGGAAATTGTCGTGAACATAGGCGTTCATCCCGTCCAGCCACTTCTCCCCTTCCGCAGAGAAAGCCGCGGGAAGGGCCGCCACCCCGAACTGATTGAGGTCGCGGTGTTCCCATTCGCAGATGACCCTGTCAATCCGCTTCAGGAAATCGGCATTGGCGCTGACAATGTTGGAAATCAGCAGTCCCGCTATGTTGAAGCACTTGGTGGGGGAATTGAAACAGATGCTGTTCCGGGCGAAAGACTCTTTTATGACCGCAAAGGGCGTGTAAGACGAGCCCGGAGGCACTATGTCGCAATGTATCTCATCCGAGATGACCTTTACGCCATACTTGAGGCATATGTCTCCCATCCTTTCAAGTTCCTCCCTTGTCCACAGGCGTCCCGTGGGATTGTGAGGGTTGCAGAGGAGAAATGCCTTCGCAGTCCTGCACCTGTTTTCGAAATCCTCAAAATCAATGGTATATCTGCCGTTCTCATACACGAGCCTGTTCTCGCTCAACACACAACCTGTTTCCGTCACGTTGTTGAAGAAACAGTTGTAGGCGGGCACCTGGACAATCACTTCGTCGCCGGGCCGGGTCAATGCCCTGATTGCCACGGAAGCGGCGGGAACAAGACCGCCGATAGGGCGTATCCACTCCCTTTCGATTTTCCATCCGTGGCGGCGGCTGAACCATTCGATTTCCGCCCGAAAATAATCCTCGGGCACCTTGGTATAGCCGAAAATGCCGTGGTCGAGTTTTGCCTTCAGTGCATCAAGGATGCAGGGAGCGGCCTTGAAATCCATATCCGCCACCCACATCGGAATCACGTCCTGCATCTCGCCCTCCGTGAACCCGGAAGGCACTGCATCCCACTTGACAGAAGAACTGTTTCTTCTGGAGATTACCGTATCAAAAGCTGACATTTCCTATTTTTGAAAAGGTTCGATTGTTATGGTCCAGCTCTCGTGCTGAATCGGGAAAATATATTCGTCAAGAGGCTTGGGGCCGCAGGACCTTCCTCCGATGCCCAGTTGCTGCACGTCGAGGTTCAGACAGACTTCCTCACGGGGAGCGCGCATTGCATTGAAGCGCTGCTGTCCGCTGCGATGGCGGGCAAACTCAAGATCCTCCCAGTCATAGTGGAGAGCCTGGACAAACAGGGGTCTGTCGCAGGAGAATTTCACGCCTGTGCCGTCAGCATCGAATAATGCCACCCAGCGCACGTCCGACTTGTATCCGTTGAACTGGGGACGGACATACTCCTCGTACTGGTCTGTGACTGTAGATACATAATCTCCCACGAAACTGGCAGTCTTCCTGTCGACGTAGTTCTCCCACGGCCCGCGACCGTACCATTCAATGTTCTCGAAGGACTTGTCGAGCACCAGTGAAAGTCCGAGTCTGGGCAAAGCCTCCGGCATACGTCCGTAAGGCTCGACCTCATTCTTCATCACCACCGACCCGTCGGTGCCGAACACCCATTTCACACTGTGCTCGAAGCCGGCGGACTTGGAGCCGGTCACATCCGTGAATGCTGACAGTTCGACGCTTCCGTCTTCCCTGCAGCACAGTTCCAGTTTGTCGGAATGATATCTCAACTGCGTGAGACCGAAGTCGTAGATGTTGCGTATCCAGTTGTCGTTGTCGCCGAGGCCCCGCATACAGCTGAGTCTCGGACCGGCAGCGGCACCATACTTGCCGTCAAGCAGCTCGCGTCCGCCGCTCTTCAATGAAACGAGGGCGCCTGTCTTCTTGCAGAACACCGCCTCCAGAGAGCCGGAAACCACGGTTACGCTCCTGTCGTCACTGCTGACCACAGGCTTCACGACCGGTTTCGCCGCAACCGTCACAACCGCATCGTTCTTCCAGGGAAGCTGCTCGGATGCGATGACGTGCCCCTTTTCTGCCCAGTTTGTCGCCTCCTTCAATTTGAAATGGACATTCAGGAAATATTCACAGCCGGGTTTTACCGCCGATGAGGGGCGGGGCAGCCTTACCTCAAGCTTCTGAAGAGGGGCGACGGCGGGGACTGTCCATTCTCCGGACTCCACCACCTTCCCGTTCTCCACGAGACTCCAGCAGGCATCGAACGCGCGGGTGTCCGTGAAGGAGAAGCGGTTCCAAAGCTCGGCTTTTCCGGTGGAAGCATCTTCGGATGACAGCACAATCTGACGGTACACGTGAGCCACCTCGATGAGTTTGGCCGTTTCCTTTCTGTCAGGACGTATCAGACCGTTGCAGCAGAAAGGACCGTCATTGGGAATCTCGTCATAATCTCCGCCGTAGGCATAGATGGTGACAGGTTTGCCATTGGCGTCATACCTGCCGGTCTCCTTGATCAGGGCCTGGTCAACCCAATCCCAGATGCAGCCTCCGGACAGCACGTCGCTCGAATAGAATGCATCCCAATATTCCTGAAGATTGCCGACGGCATT